>JBDKHS010000323.1:0-6642 GCA_039797505.1 Pseudomonadota bacterium
GCTGCTACCTAATGCCGTGAGAAGATTCATTGAGTTATATACTTATTCTAGAATCCCTGGAACGATAGATGGTACAGTTGATCAGAGAGCAGAACGCCTTTTTGGTTCAGAAAACTCCAAAAGAATTCTTAAAGTGCTCCACCATTTTAGCCACGGGAATAATATTGAACGTTTAGCTCAACATAATGAACTTATTCATGATCTCGAATATGCGATAAATGATTTATTTGGTTTCCTTGAGACAAACGATGAGGAACATTGGAATGCACTGAAAAAATCAATCGATTTAGATCGAGCATGAGACCTGCTAGGTTTTTGAAACCTAGCAGGTCTGGTTTAGGGCTATAAATCCAATATTTACTTAAAATACCGTTCCTGTTTATCAGGATTCGGATTCAGCATAAATAACAAACGCTGTTCACGTTGTTGCACCTTTTGTAGACTGCGCCCACCTTGCGCAAAAATCGTACAAATCGGGTCGCCCGCCCGGATTTGCCGATGCGGCGCGGGATGATCCGCAGTCCATGCAGGCCATTGTAAATTATCTGGAATTTCTACATCATTGCCCGCATACAAAATAGAATGCGCACGTTGATTTTTCGGATGCGGCAAAGTTTCAGGCAACACCCCATGACAGGCTTGCAAATGCCAATAAAATAAATTCCCTTGCAATTGGTGCAACTCAAAACTCGCAGTGGGGCGAGGATTAATTTCCAAAATATGAAACCCGCTCGCATTCAACATCATATCCATACTGCACAGCCCACGTAATCCCGTCGCGGCAACGATAGCATTCACTGCCTCTTGCAAACCTTCTTGCAAAGGCATGTCCGCAACACTCATTGCGCCCTTGTATAAAAAGGGCGTTTGCGTGGTAAAACTAAATTCTTCATCATGCCATTGTTCATTATAACCAATGATATACGCCTGTTCGCCATTTGCCAAAAACACCATTGAATGCGGATTACCCGCCAAACGCTTTTGATAATAAATTGCCCCCGCGCTGCTCTTGGCTTTATGTTCATGTAAAGTTTGTACATGTTGCCCACCCGCGCCACCAATTTGCTTGATTAACCATTCTTCATCGCGTTCTGGGGGAGTTAAACGGGTTTCAGGATGCGGAATTTTCAGATTTTCTAACAAGGGGAAAAAATAGGCGGGGTCTTTCAATTGCTCAATCAGTGCGGGGGAATTGCCTAATAATTCGCGCCCCGCCGCCAATTGCGCTAATAACTGCGGATTGGATTCAAAACCCGCGCCATACACTAAGGGCGTATTGACAGGACATAAGGCTTGTGCGGCTGCGAGTAAGGCTTTGGGATCAAACACAGAATCTTTGGAAGCAACCCGCTGGCTGGCAAGGGCGCAGGCTTGGGTGTCGGTATCATTAAATAAATCTAACACATACACAGGAATACCCAATTTATGGGCGGCGCAGGCAAGGGCGCGTCCTGAAAGGGCAACAACTAATAATGGCGTTTTTAATACGTCATGGAGTGCGGGTTTCATGGCTGAACTCCTAATAAACGACAGGCGATTTCAAAGGCATTGTGAAAATCAAGGCACACCGATTGCTCGGTGCTAAGCATTTGCTGAAATAATTGTTGTTGAATCTTGTACTTTAGTTCACGAATCGGCACTGCACCAAAACTGACGGCGTAATTATTGGCAATACCTAATAATTGTGCATTATCTTTCAAGGTGATGCCTGCAATCCCGACGGGTGGCGTTGCGTTAGTATCCACGGCAACCCGTAAATATTGTGCGCTACTCAGTTCATCACGTTTTAACACCAATGTCCCTGTTTTGGCAGCATTAATCACCACAATCGCATTATTCAAGGCACGCAACCGCGTTTCTACCGTGCTGCCATCTGCGCCCGTAAGATTTTTTAAACGATAACGTTCGCTATAAGCATCGGCAATGGTTTGTGCGGTTTCATAACTACGATGACTGACCACGGTGACATTGGCTTGTTGTTTGGCTGCAAGCAAGGCAGTGCTGATTCCGAGTGCACTGGTGCTACCAAAAATAACAACTTTTTGTTGTGCCAGCGTTTGAGAAGATTTTTCCAATTGCTGCATCACTAAGGCAACGATGGCGGCGGCGGTGGTAAAGGCTTCGCTGGGGTCTGCGAGCAGGGAGATGGCAAAAGGGTGATACATTGCTTGTTTGGCTTGGGAAAGCATTTGCTGTGCGATGGCAACATCTTTGCCCCCAATAAAAATGCTTGTGTACCGACTGTCTTCAACGCGACGTGAAAAAATGGCATCTTCGATTAATGCGGTGATGTCACTGAGTGCAACTTGCGTATAAGGAACGACAATATCATACCCCGCATCCACTGCCATATTCACTTCAAACGGGCTGGCATGTTTTTCAGGCGTGAATATATGCAAGATTTTGCGTTTTTCCATTCCCCCTCCTCTGTGGTACTGATGACAAGATTTAAACACATTTGCTAAGCGAATTCGAGATTAGGATAATCGCATGAGATATCAAGATTTGTAAAGTGTTCGTGTCAAGATGCTGAAAATAACGTGGGTGGGCATGACACAGTTGAATTTTAGGAGTTACGCGGTTGAAATGGTAATCCTTTTATTTACAATAATCTGAGTTCAGGCTAAGAAAAGTAGCGTAGGGTGGAATAGGCATAAGCCGTATTCCACCGAAGTAGGAGCTACGAAGCTGAAAGTACAATTTGTCTCGTTCCAACGCTCCAGCGGCGAGGATTTTACAAGCTTCTACCGAGTCTTATCGATTCAACTGCATCATACCTAGAGTTATCAGGTTTCTTGGTGGAATACGCTATTCCACCCTACGACTACTAAATTTTCTACTCTTTCTTATCCCGAACTCAGGTTAACTCGCGTTAAAATAGATAACAGATTATATTTAAAACACTTTTTCGTCGAGATCAAGTTAATATAGGTACTGTCCATGCGTCTATCTTCTATAATTTTTATATTTATCTTTGGTTTAACTCTTCTCAACAACTCTATGGCGGATGTGAGGATTATTAATGGACGAGCTGCTGCTTTGCACCAATGGGAATGGATGGTTTCCTTGATTGATAATAATCAACCACATACGCCACCCATGAATGTTTGCGGAGCTAGTTTAATTGCAGCAGATTGGTTATTGACGGCAGCGCACTGTATGGAAGGGGAAAACATTTACAGCTTAACTGCATGGCTTGGAGATATTGATTTAAGCAGCCTTAGTGCAGAACGCATTGCTTTAAAACGTATTATTGTGCATCCACAGTACACGAATGAAAGTGATTACATTCCACCTAAAAATGATATTGCTTTAATTCAATTGTCGCATCCTGCCACCCAAAAAATTTTACATCTCAGCAATGCCTATAATCCTGCAAGTTTTGTAGATAATGCAGCAGTGGTGATGGGTTGGGGAACGACTTCAACCTATCGAACTACTACCCCTTCAATCCTGCAACAAACCACCGTGCCCATCAGCAGTGCCAGCTTGTGTAATAGCATTTATGCCTACAATGGCAAAATTACGGACAGCATGTTATGTGCAGGATTTCCCCAAGGCGGGACAGATGCTTGCCAAGGTGACAGTGGCAGCCCTTTAGTGGTGCAAACGGCGACTGATAATGGCAGTGTGTGGCAGCAAGTGGGAATTGTGAGTTATGGCGAGGGCTGTGCACAGGCGAATCGTTATGGGGTTTACACCCGCGTTTCTGCTTTTGAACATTTTATTCAAAGCAATATTTGTAATGCCGATAACACCCCAGCCGCGCCCGCTGTGCGTGTTAATGTGCAAAATACGCAAGCTCAAATCGCTTGGGACGCAGTCCCGAAGGCGGAAGGCTATCAATTGTTTTACGCGCCTTATTCTGAACCCCTAGATAAACAAACTTTAGAACACATTGGCAGCTTGGAAATGGGTCAAAAAACGCAGTTTGCAGCCCAATTGGGTTCAGAGCAAAGTTTTTATGTGGCGGTGAAAGCTTATCAAGGCAATTGCAGCAGTGCTTATTCCAATTTGGGCGTGGTGAAAATTCCGTAAGTATTGAGAGCTTCGCGGTTTTCAAAACCTAGAAGAACTGCTTTATGTTTAGCCCCCTTTAGGGGGTTGGTTCAGTTAATTCCACTCCAACTTCTCAATTTCCCCAATCAAGTCCATTGTTTCCACACTGACTTGACAGACTTTCATGAGTAATTCAATGACTTGTTCTTTGTGGTTTGCAAAGCAATAAGTATTGAACTTTTCGCGGATAGTCGGGTCTTTCGGAGTTTTTTCTTTGTATTGGTCGAGCACCCATTCCAAAGCAGAACGATTGCCCAATTGATAATTCCACGCGCTGGCAGGAATATTCTTTAACTGGGTGTGGGTGTCGATTTCTATCAAATTTGCGGTTTTATCGGCTTTGAGGCGACATTTTGGGGCGACTTTGCTGGAAAGTTCGATGCGCTCCAAAGGATAGGGCGTGACTTGTTCAAAATATGCATGTAATTCAATTAGTTTCGCGCCTAGATTTGCCCACGCGCTAAAATCAGGATGAAACGGAATGTGTGGGAATTCTGCTTTTAAATTCAGAGCGAATTTTTCCCGATAGCGCGGGTCGTGCAAAACTGCATACACATAATTGAAAATATCGCGTTTATCCAAATCAGCAAGATTGGTATAGCGTTGTTTAAATTGGGTTAATGCCCAATCGGTAATATTGTCTTGAGCTGTCTCATCAGAAGAATACACATTTAATGAAACAACAACGCTATCTCCTGTTAGATGCAAATCAGGAACAATATTAGCGGCTAAGCTACTAAATGGCTTATTTGAAGTCGAAGTCGAAAAACACAAAACTAAATTGTCTAATTTCCCACTTGCCCCAAATAGTTCCCGCAAACGAAACTGTCTATGATTCAGATGCTGATTGAAATAAACCTGCTTCTTTACAAAAGGTCGCCATAAGCCTGTCACCACCGATTTTGGTGTATACGTCAGCCGTAACTTACGCTGCAAATAAATCTTTAAACTGCTACACCATTTGATTTCATTATCAAATTCTAGTTTTCTTGCTTTACGAACACTTTCATAATGCTGAATAAAAGCCTTCATTTTGACCAGTAAAGCCGCTTTATCAAAATCATACACCCATTCATCACGATTACTATTTAAACCCAATGAATGCAGTTTGAAAATTGCCGCGTCACTTTTACCCGCTTTCACTTCTTTACTGACCACAGGCAGCCAATTACTCCAATTTTCATGGGCTTGATTGAGCCAGTCGCCCCGTGCATTAGGGCGAATAAACCGAAATTCCCCTTTACTTGCCAAACGGCTCAGATGATGTGCTTTTAACCAGCGACGTTTTTCAATTGCGGGTAAAAAATCATCTACACTCAAATAGTGGATTTCACACTGCGTAGAATCTGCATTTTTCGCTTTACGCACAAAGAAATACAAGGCTACACCCACCCGAATTTTATCATCAAAAACGTTGCCGCCTTCGCGTTTACGCCGCTCTCCACTCATGCGGGCATTGCCTTTTAAATCAATAATCCATGCTTCTTGAAATTCTTGCGCCACAGTTTGACGAAATCCATCAAAACCCCGTGCGTCAATAAATGAAGAATTACTGATAAAACAAAGAATTCCCTGTTCTCCCAATCTGTCCGAAGCCCAACGAAAAAAACGCACGTAGGGATCGTAAATTTTGGTCATTTGGGCGGTGCTGGCATCTAAATAAGTTTCTTTAATGCGTTTATCAACCTGAATAGCGGCTTCATTCTGATTATTATCATTTTCATTTTGTTGATTGGCATTGTAAGGCGGATTCCCAAGAATCACGGGGATTTTACGCGAGTTTTGCGATTGAATCCGTTCATGATTTTCATCGGTTAAGCCACCTAATAAATCATTTTGGGCATGTTGATAGGTTTTCTCAAAGCCCCAATTCTCCAAGGTATTGAGAAAACACAGTCCTTTAAAATCTTGCCATTTTGCTGTGGTTTCGTAAAAAGTTTGCTCAATATTCAAACAAGCGATGTAATACGACAAAATAGAAATTTCATTGGCATGAATTTCATTAGCAAATTTATAGGCTAAAGCCGCCTTATCGCCCCGCAAATAATCCAATAAATCGACAATAAACGTGCCTGTTCCCGTGCAAGGGTCAAGAATATCTAAGCCACTGTCTGCTAAACGTTTATTAAAATGCTTTTGGGTCAGCCAATCGCAACCCTCAATCATAAAACGCACCACTTCCTGCGGCGTATAAACTACACCCAGTTTATCTGCATCTTTAGGATTGTAAGCACTGTAAAAATCTTCATAAACCTGTTTTAAAAAGTTCTGCTTTTCAAACGAAGTCACGGTATTTGCCGCCGCTTGCCGAATCGCTGCAAAATAAGGTTCTAAACGTTTTAATAAGTTTTTACGGGTTTCCCCCAAAAAGAAACTCTTTTCCAACTCACCAATCGCACTGGCGAGATGGTTTTCTTGATGAAAATTACTGTCTGGAAACACAGCTCGAAAAATCTGGTCAGTCAAAATATGCTGAATCAGCATTTCATCAATATGTGAGGCATTGACCCGTTCACCAATAGAACGCTTACATAATAATAAAAAATTAGCTGCACCTTGTTGAAATTTCTTATTATTATGATG
>JBDKHS010000324.1:0-3436 GCA_039797505.1 Pseudomonadota bacterium
GTTTATACCGCACCGAATTTTTATTTTTAAACCGCCAGCACCCACCCGACGAAGAGGAACATTTAGAAGCCTATTTGCGGGTGATTAAAGCCATGCGCGGCGGCACAGTGACGATTCGGACTTTAGATTTAGGGGCAGATAAACGTTTTGACATGGGCAGTAAACAAGAACGTCCGCAAAGCAGTAACCCTGCCTTGGGTTTACGGGCGATTCGTTTATGTTTACGGGAATTAAAATTATTTAAACCCCAATTGCGGGCGGTGTTACGCGCTTCTGCGATGGGCAAGGTACGCATGTTATTGCCGATGGTGTGCGGTGTTCAAGAATTAGTGCAAGTCCATAATTTATTAAATGAAATTCGTGAAGAATTCCGTCAAAAATCGATTAAATTTGATCCTGAAATGCCGATCGGGGCAATGGTGGAAGTGCCTGCGATGGCGTTGTGCACTGATTTATTTGCGCCCTACATCGATTTCTTATCGATTGGGACGAATGATTTAATTCAATACACCTTGGCGATTGATCGTGTGGATGATTCGGTGAATTATTTATATGACCCTTTACATCCTGCGGTGTTGCGTTTGATTAAAACCAGTATTGATGGGGCGAATAAGTTATCAAAACCCATCAGTATGTGTGGTGAAATGGCAAGTGATAGTCGCTATGTGCGTTTATTATTGGGTTTGGGCTTGCGCGGTTTTAGTGTAAATCCTGAGTCTTATCTTGAAGTGAAACAGATTATCACCACCACCGACATGAGTAATTTAGAAAAGCTGGCGAATCGCATGCTGAAAACCAGTTCTCACTTAGACATGGCGCATTTGTTAGAACTGATTAATGCGACTTGATTTCAACGTCATTTGAACTCAATTTCTCAGGCTTTAAATTCACGTAGGTTGGGTTGCTAAGCAACCCAACCTTCACTTAACTCATTGCTTATCCTGATGTTCGCTTGAGTTCTCTCGTTATTTAAAAACGTCTCACCCGTTATTTTTGTGAATTCTGATCCATCTCTTCCGCAATCCATTGACGAATCTTGGTTTCATCCGATTTGTTCATGCGTTCCACGCCCAAAATTTGCCGATACGTCGCAGAAAAGGGTAAAAATGGCAAACACACCAGCACCGCCGCCAATAATAAGCACACCGCAATAATTAAATAACTTGCGCCATCGCCTTGTTCTGCAAGCTTTAATCCGATTTTATTAAACGGGATTAAACTTTGTAAAAAATTGCGATACTCCACATAAAATGCAGGCATGTTATACACCACCACCGCACTCATCAGCGCAACCCCGACGATAACCATGTCCGCCAACACGCGAATTAAGAAAAATACCAGATAAATGCTGAGAAAAATCAGCACTGCCATCACAATCGGTTTTTGAAAAAATGCTGCGTCCACAGGTCTTCCTTTTTGGATTTTGAGAGAAGTTAAGTTGTTAATTTACGATAAATATCAGAAATTTTTAACGGCAATTGCGCCACTTGGTCAATCACAGTGTAATTGACCGCGCCATATAAATGCGGCAAATAGCTTTTTGCAGTTTTATCAATGGTAATACAAAAAGGGTGAATACCGTCACGTTTGGCTTCGAGCAAGGCTTGGCGCGTGTCTTCAATCCCATAATAACCGCGATAATTATCCCCTTCATCGTCAGGTTTACCGTCGGATAAAGTGATTAATAATTTAATTTTTGCCTCAGTTTTTTGCAAAAGCTGGCTTAAATGACGAATTGTCACCCCCATGCGTGTATAAGCCTGTGCTTGAATGCCGCTGATGCGCTGTTTAATCTCGCTATTATAAGCTTCACTGAAACGTTTAATCGGATAAACTTCACAACGTTTTCGGGTCGAACCTGAAAAACCGTAAATCGCATAAGCATCGCCCAAAGTTTCGAGCACCTCGCACAGCAATACCAAGCTTTCACGTTCTGCCAAATTAATCCAGCCCTTGGTTGAACCACTCATATCCACCATAAACATCACTGCCACGCTACGCTGCTGTTTATGCCATTTAGCAAACACTTGTTGACTCATTTCACCACTGCGTAACGCATCAACCTGCGCCATAATCAGCGCGTCTAAATCAATTTCTTCGCCATCAGTTTGACGCTTTAACCAATAATTATCGCCGCGCAAATTTTCAAAAACGTGGCGCAAATTTTTTAACAAACCACGATATTGAACTAAAGTTTTTTCTATAAAATCGTCGGCTTGTGGAATTATTTCAACTTCACGTAAAAAACAATGATTTTTATGGTAATTTTTACGACGATAATCCCATTCAGGATAAGTAAAAACAATGGCATCTGGCGCACTTGGCAAGGGCGGCGCAAGGTGTTCACTCTCCACCGCGCCGCGCCCACCCAGCAAATAATGTTCAGGCAAACCGCCTTGATCTTGCACAATAGACGCGACTAATTTTTGCATCTCAGGCGGCAAGGGCAGCATTTGCCCATCAATGATGAGCTGTTTGGGATTCTGCTGCTTAATTTTAAATTCGGGCGCGTTTTCAACAGGTTTTTGAGTATCTGGCATTTTAGCGTTTTCCGAATGTTGCAAGCGGGCAAGTTTGGCTTGAAAAGTCTGTTGTTCACGTTCTATTCGGGCGGGCAAAATTTTTGCAACCGCAGCGGGATTTAATTTGCCTTGATAACACACGGGCAGCGGCACTTCCCAATTTAACATATTGTTTAATAAACGATAACTGTCATGAACTGTTGCGCTAGGTTGCGTCAATTCTTTTGCAATTTTTTCCCAGCCAGCGGGAATTCTGATTTCCCCTAAACTATTAGTTAATTGTTGAATTTCACGCTCCAAGCCCGCCAATTGCCGCGCCAGACAAGCATCTAAACGCAGACGTTCCAAGACATGAAATAATTCCCAAGCATGGGTAGTATCGGGAAAATGGACGCGCTCGAAATCGAGAGACCAAGTGCCGAAATAATTTTGCGCCCAAAGCTGTGCAACTATCGCTTTATACAGCAAAAAATTGTCGTGGTTGCTGGGAAAAACATTCAGCGCGGCGGGTAAAAATAGCGTTTCGGTGTCGGTGTAGGCTTCTTCAGCGGGCATGATATTTAAATTTCTGCCCCCCAAAGCGGTTAAAAAAGTTTGTAGTACGCGCTGCACGTTGATTAAAGTCACGCCTTGATTTTGTTTTTTATATTCAATTGCATACGCTGAAACATTTTGTAAATGGGCAATAGCAACTTTTAAACCTTGGCTTTCAAAACAAGCGATTGCATCACGTAACCATGCTTCTACGCCGTCTTCCTCCATCAGTTGTAAAGCAGTGGCGGCGTGACTCAGAAATTGGTAGGTAATTTCGATATTTTGCGGGATAAGAATTTGTACCCATTCCAGCACCCAAGCTTGTTGAGGGTGTTGCGCAAGACTTGCGGCAATTGGAGCTAAATCGCGTTGTTTTGGCA
>JBDKHS010000325.1:0-3331 GCA_039797505.1 Pseudomonadota bacterium
TGAATCGATAACTATTTAATTTTACGAGAAACATTGTTCGCACAACAGCTTGTAAATTAAAGAATCATGATTTCAACTACATAACTCCTCTATTATACCTGATGTCTCGCCCAAAAATTTGGCGTGCTTGCTCATCAGGCGTAACTTGACGATTTAGCTTTCCCCTTTGAAAAAGAGGGCTGAAAATTAAGATTAACTGCGCCCCCAACCCCCTGTAGGGGGCTAAAGCTAAAAGATTTGCTTTTTTAAGTCCCCTTTAGGGGATTTAGGGGTGCAGTTAAAGGATTTTAAACTCTCCTCCCACCTGCGAAAAAACAAATCCCCCCTTTTTTCAAAGGAGGGATTCATTATCAAATCAAAAGCGCGAGACTTAAACTTCTTCGAGAGCCTTCATGCTCAAACGAATACGCCCTTGCTTGTCAATTTCTAAAACTTTCACACGCACGGTTTGACCTTCGGTCAACTTATCGCTGACGGTTTTAACGCGTTCATGAGAAATTTCAGAAATGTGTACCAAGCCGTCTTTACCCGGCAACACCGTTACAAACGCCCCAAATTCCATGAGCTTTGCAACTTTCCCTTCGTAAATCACGCCCACTTCAACATCAGCGGTGATGGCTTCAATACGACGACGCGCTTCTTGACCTGCTTCATAATCCACAGCCGCAATTTTCACCACGCCTTCATCATTGATGTCGACCATTGCGCCCGTTTCTTCGGTAATCGAGCGGATAACTGCGCCGCCTTTGCCGATAACGTCACGAATTTTGTCAGGTTTAATGCGGAACGTGATAATTCTAGGCGCGTGCTTAGACATTTCTTCACGCGGCGTAGCGATTGACGCGCCCATAATCCCGAGAATGTGTAAACGACCGTCTTTAGCTTGCGCTAACGCGACTTCCATGATTTCACGGGTAATCCCGTCAATCTTGATGTCCATTTGCAGCGCGGTAATGCCTTGATTCGTCCCCGCCACTTTAAAGTCCATGTCGCCTAAATGATCTTCATCGCCCATGATGTCGGTCAGAACCACGAATTTATCGGCTTCTTTAATCAAGCCCATCGCAATCCCCGCCACAGGGGCTTTAATCGGCACGCCTGCATCCATCAACGCCAAACTTGCGCCGCAAACGGAAGCCATTGAACTTGAACCATTGGATTCAGTGACTTCAGAAACCACGCGCACGGCATAAGGGAAGGTATCTAATTTAGGCATCACAGGTTGAACCCCGCGACGCGCTAAACGACCGTGTCCGATTTCGCGACGTTTCGGGCTGCCCACACGTCCCGTTTCCCCAACGCAATAGGGCGGGAAATTGTAATGCAGCATAAAGCCATCTTTACGTTCGCCTTCTAAGGCATCGACTAATTGAGAATCGCGTTCCGTGCCCAGCGTGGTGACCACTAAAGCTTGGGTTTCGCCACGGGTGAATAAAGCAGAACCGTGGGTACGAGGCAATACGCCCGTGCGAACCGTAATGGGGCGCACGGTGCGGGTGTCGCGTCCATCGATACGGATACCGTCTAGCACATTGTTACGCACAATGCGGCTTTCCAAATTCACTAAAGCGGATTTAACTTGGGCTTCGCTCCATTGGGGCGCATCGCCTGCGGTTAAACTTTCAACCACTTGTTTGAATAACTCAGCCACGCGCGTCCCGCGTACTAATTTTTCACGAATTTGATAGGCTTGGCGCAAATCGTTTTCAGCAGCTTCCGCAACAGCAGTGGCTAAAGCAACGTCTTTCGGTGCAGCTTGCCAATTCCATGAAGGTTTGGCGCATTGTTGTGCTAATTCGTTGATCGCTGTGATCACGGTTTGCATTTGTTCATGACCGAATAACACCGCACCCAGCATGATTTCTTCGCTGAGTTCTTTGGCTTCAGATTCGACCATTAATACTGCGGAATTCGTGCCTGCAACCACCAAATCTAAAGCCGATTGCTCGAGTTGTTTAGCGGTGGGGTTCAGGACATATTCATTATTGACGTAACCCACGCGGGCTGCCCCAATCGGCCCCATAAAGGGTAAACCTGACAAGGCAAATGCCGCAGATGCGCCTAATAAGGAAGGAATATCAGGATCAATTTGCGGGTCTAAAGATAACACCGTCGCAATCACTTGGACTTCGTTGGTGAAACCTTCGGGGAACAGCGGGCGTATTGGGCGGTCAATTAAACGGGAAGTGAGGGTTTCTTTTTCAGAAGGTCGCCCTTCGCGTTTAAAGTAACTGCCGGGAATACGTCCTGCGGCATAGCTACGTTCTTGATAATCAACCGTGAGGGGAAAGAAATCGCCATCTTTATTGCTCGGCTCCTTATTTGCTACGACAGTGACTAGGACTACCGTATCTCCCATGCTAGCCATGACTGCGCTTGTGGCTTGGCGCGCAATTTCGCCTGTCTCAAGCGTGACGCTGTGCTGACCGTACTGAAATGTTTTTGTATAGAGCATTGAGATTCCTTAAACCGCCGAGGGTAAAACGTGCACTGTGTGGCAAACAATAAGCCGAAAATAAATCATTAGCGACGTAAACCAAGCTTGCTGATCAGGTCTTGATAACGGGGTAATTCAGTTCTTTTCAGATAATCGAGCAGGCTGCGACGTTGGTTTACCATGTGTAATAAGCCACGGCGTGAGTGAAAATCTTTACGGTGCGTCTTGAAGTGTTGGCCTAAGCTGTCAATATTGGCTGACAATAAAGCTACTTGTACTTCAGTCGACCCCGTGTCGTTCGGAGAACGTTTAAATTTTTCAATGATTTGTTGTCTCGCTTCTACGGTTAACATACATTACTCTCCAATCAATCATGTTTCGGTTAAACCTACAATTGTAACGTTTCCACAGGGTTTGAACAAGTGATAATCGTTTGTAGGAACTGCGTATTATAGCAAGTTCTTATCAGAAAAAACAAAGAGATACTTATTATAAATTTGGGGCGTGCGGTTTTGCCTGTGCTGGCGGGGCGAAATGCTTGGGTGAATTGCTCGATTTTTGTGGGAAAACGATGTAAGTTTAGGTTTAAAATCTTTACAATAGGCTTGTAGTTTAGTGTCTAAACTATTTTTCTGAATTAGGATTTACAGGATTCAAGAATTTTCAGAATTAGAAATTTAAATTTCAGTGGGAATTAATCCTGCTTAATTCCGATAATCCTGTAAATCCTGATTCAGACAATCAACTTTCAAAATCACAGGAATAATAATGGAAAATTTTCAAGATGCGGTGGCTGCCATTGCTCAAGCTTTGCCAATATGGGAACAAAAGAGTTTGAATGAGGCTCAAACAGAGTTAAATGGTGTGCAAAAGAGTTTGAATGAGGCTCAAACT
>JBDKHS010000326.1:0-2895 GCA_039797505.1 Pseudomonadota bacterium
GGTTGACAAAATATGCACTGTGCCTTCTACGCTGCCGCGCGTGCCTTCAACTTCGGGGTGTCCACGATGTCCAATGATAATTAATTCATAGCCTTGGGCGGCATAACGCTGTGCTTGTAAATGTACTTTGGTGACCAGTGGACAGGTTGCATCCACAACTTTGAGCAGACGCTGTTGTGCAGTGTTGACGACGGCGGTGGCGACTCCGTGCGCGCTGAAAATACATACCGCGCCTTCGGGCACTTCTTCTAAACTTTCTACAAACAGGGCACCGCGCGTTTTCAAATCATCGACCACGTAGCGATTGTGCACAATTTCGTGTAATACATAGACAGGGTGAGGATAAATCTCTAGGGCGCGTTCCACAATTTCAATGGCTCGCACCACACCCGCACAAAAGCCGCGCGGCTGAGCTAAGATGACTTCCATATAGATTCCACAAGTTCAAAAGTGGGGGGATTTAGAGGGGTTGAGAATTACAAAGTCTGAGATGCGAATAGTTTATCATGACTATGATAGGAGTGACTCAGTTGAAAACACAATCTCTTGTGTAACGCCTATTTTTTGTCTGAACCACAATTTTCACAATGAGCGCAATTTACACAATTAAACACAAAATATTTATCTTTTAATTGTGGTCATTGCGTAAATTAAGTGAATTGTGGTTCAGAAAAAAAGCCCCGATGTTTTTTAAAAGCATCGGGGCTTTGGCATTTCAATCGCCTGCATTGGCGCACAGCCATTAAGTTAAGCATCACATGAAGAATCATGCGGTTTAAATCGTGCGTGAGACCTTCTAGGTTTTAAAAACCTAGAAGGTCTTGAATCCAGCGCAATGAGGACTGGCAGTGCTCATAGCACTGCCAGTCCTTAAATCCCCAGATTTCACGACCTAACACATTGCTATCGGCTTAACTTAATGGCTGTGAAGCGTCACTTGGGAATGCCGTCTTGACCGCGTTCCCTCGTTCCCAAACTCCGTTTGGGAATGCCTGCCAGTCAAGCTCTGCTTGACGATTCAGTAAAACATCCAATTAATCAATTGGTTAAAAGATATTCCTATTTAACTGCTTATTATATCTCAGTTTTATATTCTTTGATGAAGCCCTCTTCCTAAAGGGGGCTAAAGACAAATATTAAAGCGGCGCAGTTAGAAAAATTAATTCTCTTCCACCACTGCAGGCACGGGTGTTAAGGCGGTCATTGCGGCGGCGGCAATGCGTTCATGATGCAACAAACGGTGTAGCCACCATACGGCTAAGGGAAACACTAGACTAAATCCCATCGCAATCATGCCCACCCGCTCCATGCCTATTAACGCGCCATTGGGCTGGGTTTGCAATAAAAAGGTGGAAGAAATACTGCCTAAAGTCGAACCAATACATTGCATTGCGCCGTGCATCGACATGAAACCCGCACGTTCCGCAGGCGAGGGCACTTGAGAAACGCTATTGGTCATCGCTACGGCACGCACGGCATTGCTGCCCATCAGTAAAATACTGATCATCACCACGGGCATTCCCACGGGATAATTCACAAAATTGATATAAATCGCGATAAACATCAAGGCAGTGCCCAGCGTTGCTACGGGCAAATTGCCAAAACGATCCACACTGCGCCCTGCGATGCGCATCACGAAAAAGCTGGTAATTCCACCCGCCAAATATAAAAAACCTAAATCTTCACGCGGATAGTGCAAATTATACTGCACGTAGGCGGAAAGATTGGGCACTAATAAAAAGGCAGTAATCAAAGCACACACAGTTAAAATGTAAGCGGTCAAGGCTTTGGGTTGTACCCACAAATGCACCAGCCGACGAAAACTCGGGCGCACATGGGCAAGATGCGTCCGCATCGGGGGTAATACCCATAACATAA
This sequence comes from Pseudomonadota bacterium, assembly GCA_039797505.1. Taxonomy (GTDB): domain Bacteria; phylum Pseudomonadota; class Gammaproteobacteria; order Beggiatoales; family Beggiatoaceae; genus JAQTYU01. The sequence goes on from JBDKHS010000326.1 coordinate 1,879, forward strand.
TGATTAACATCGATAATGAGATAGTAGCAATCACGAAAAATGGAAATTGCCAGCCGCCGATTTTTGCCAATTCCAAACCAATCGGCACGCCAAAAATTGAAGAAATTGAAAACGCGCTCATCACAATGCCTAAGGCTTTGCCACGGCGTTCAAAGGGAATGCGGTCGATAATAATTGCCACCGACAAGGCAGCTAAGGGACCTGCAAAAAAACCAGAAATCACGCGGGCAAAAATCATTGAGTTTAAATCAGTGGCAAAAGTACAGCTCAGCGTGCCCATGATAAAACCGCTAATACTGATCATCAAGGCGGTGCGACGGTCAAAACGGTCGAGAAAGAATGCCATAATAATTGAAGCCACTGCTTCGGCTGCGGTGTAACTGCCGCTGATATAGCCAATGTGCGAAGTAGGAATATGTAAAGCTTCTGAAAGTTCTGCCCCCAGCGGCATCACCATCATAAACTCCACAATATTAATGAACTGAATACCCGCCATGCAGGCAATCAGCAAACGTTCTGAAGGATTTGCTGCCATGATTTAAAATAGATGCGTAAGAATGTTGCGCTAAAGTATAGCGGTTTCGGCACAGATACTCGACGTAATGATTTTTATTCTTATTGGGATAAGGAGATAATAAAGACACTGCGCCCCTTACTACTCGTTTTTACTCGTTCCCAAACTCTGTTTGGGAATGCCTGCAAGTCAAGCTCTGCTTGACGATTCAGCAAACCTAACCCATTGTTCAATAAATGAGAAGGTAACATACTCAGTATTCATAATTTCTCATTTCCAAATGTCAGGGTCATTGTATTGTCAAGCGGAGCTTGACCTACAGGCATTCCCAAACGGAGTTTGGGAACGAGGAAAAGTTTAAATACTATATTAGGATTTTTAAATCCCCCCAGCCCCCTTTTTCAAAGGGGGAGCATATCGCATTAAATTGTCCTAACAAATTCAAAGAAGCTTTCATGAAACTCCTCAAACGAATTTTTTACAGCCTGAAAATGGGCTATCTT
>JBDKHS010000327.1:0-5298 GCA_039797505.1 Pseudomonadota bacterium
GGTTTATGGCTGTTTTTAACCATGATGGATACACTTGAGCATTATTCTCTCTCTCAGTTGGCTGAGTTTAGGAATACTGCGTTCTCTTTTTGGGAGAGCTCTCTTGTGTAGATACCTATGAAATCCCCTAAAGGGGACTTAAAACGGTTTTAATCTTTATCTTTAGCCCCCTTTAGGGGGTTGGGGGCTTTCTTTAAAGCGACTTTGGGACTCTCCTCCTCCTGCCCCCTTTTTCAAAGGAGGTGAAAAGCTAAATATTATTATCTATTTAATCTATTTAGCACTGCCCTTCTTAGAATACAGCGGCGCAGTCATTTCAATTTTCTATCTCAAAATAAGGTTAAATTATGCGTTGTTCTATTTTTGCCGTGCTGCTCGCAGCCTTGCCCAGTGTGAGTGTGGCGGACGAAGTTTTAAATAAATTTCTCCATGAATTACAAACCTTACATGCCAGCTTTGAGCAAAAGCAATTTAATGACAAGGGTAAATTACTCGAAAGCTCGCAAGGCGAGGTGTATTTACAGCGTCCAGGAAAATTTCGTTGGGATTATCAAAAGCCATATCAACAATTGATTGTGGCAGATGGTAAGCAAGTTTGGGTCTATGATGATGATTTAGAACAAGTCACGATTAAGCCTTTGGATGAAGCACTGGGCAAAACGCCAGCTTTATTGCTCACCAAGAACAGTAATAAAATCGAAAATGATTTTGCAGTGAGCAATCTCCCCCAACAAGATGCTAATTCCACTGTATTTATGCTCAAACCCAAAGGCAAACAAGTTCAATTTGACAGCATCCGCATTACGCTGCAACAACAGAATTTGAACGCAATGGAGTTGGTGGATAATTTGGGGCAAATGACCCGCATTCAGTTCAAACCAATTACCACCAATAAGCCGTTAGATGCGAAATTATTCACCTTCACGCCACCAGAAGGTACTGATGTTGTGGAGGAAGAAAAGGAATAATCAAAAGCGTGTTTCCGTGTTTTAAGTTCACTGTGCATGACGCTTAATTCTTTGTATTCTTAAATCTTCTATACTCACCGCTTTGGAAGTAAGAGGATTTAAGAAGTTCAAAATTTCTCGTGATTTTAACTGCGCCCCTAAATCCCCTAAAGGGGACTTAAAACGGTTTTAATCTTTATCTTTAGCCCCCTTTAGGGGGTTGGGGGCTTTCTTTAAAGCGACATTGAGACTATCCACGTCTTTAGGCGTTTTTTTAAATACCTTGAGACGATTCTATCCCGTCTTTCACAAGAAAGCTGCCCCCCTCAAAATCGATGTTTTTTGAATTCTCTCGCTAAAGTTCATACAATAACGCTTAATTCGTCAAATCCCAGCCCTGACTCAGGTTTGACAAGCATCTTATAACGCAATTTATCACCCCAACAGAGGTTATTCCATGAGCTTTCCTCCCCGTTATACTGGACTGATTGACAAATACCGCGATCGTTTACCCGTACATGATGACACCCGTATCATCAGCCTAGGGGAAGGCAACACGCCCTTAATTCGTTTGCATAATATTCCTAATTTGCTCAAGAAAGATGTTGATATTTATATCAAATATGAAGGTTTAAATCCCACAGGTTCATTTAAAGATCGCGGCATGACGATGGCGGTGACCAAAGCCGTTGAAGCAGGCAGTCGTGCGATTATTTGCGCCTCCACAGGCAACACCAGTGCTGCCGCTGCTGCGTATGCTGCTCGTGCAGGGATTACCGCGTTTGTGCTGATTCCTGAAGGAAAAATTGCGCTTGGCAAATTAGCACAAGCGATGATGCACGGTGCGGTGGTGATTCAAATCGAAGGCAACTTTGATGCAGGTATGCAATTGGTCAAAGAAGTGGCAGAACACGCCCCCGTCACTATTGTGAATTCAATCAATCCTTTCCGTTTGCAAGGGCAAAAAACTGCCGCCTTTGAGATTGTTGAAGAATTAGGACGCGCCCCCGATTATCACTGCTTACCCGTCGGCAACGCAGGCAATATCACCGCGCATTGGATTGGTTATTGCGAATATTCCAGTGCTTGCGGCGAACACGTCACCAAAGCCTGCGCTTTCTGTGATGGACATTGCCGTTATGCAGGTGGCGCAATCGTCGGCAATCGCCCTCGCATGGTCGGTTATCAAGCCGCAGGTTCAGCCCCATTCATGCGCGGCGCAATGGTCGATAATCCCGAAACCATCGCGACTGCAATCCGCATCGGACATCCTCAAAGCTGGAAACAAGCGTGGGTGGTGAAAGAAGAATCAGGCGGCTGGTTCGACGAATGCACCGACGAAAATATTTTAGTCGCACAAAAAATGCTGGCAGAAAAAGAAGGTATTTTCTGTGAACCCGCCTCCGCAGCTTCTTTGGCGGGCGCAATTGCCGACATTAACAGCGGCAAAATTCCCCAAGGCAGCACCATTGTCTGTACTTTGACGGGACACGGTTTAAAAGACCCCGACACCGCCATCAAGCAAAGCAGCTCACCTTTGATTAAAATCAAAGCAGAATTGGGCGAAGTCAAAACTGCGATTTTGAATAATTTAGCTCCATAATTTTGGTTTAAAATCGCCTGCTAATTTTAATTTTATTAAAGTGCGGGCGATTTTAAAGTTTATTTTCTTATCATTGGGATATTATCATGCAAGCTCTTGTTAATGCGCTGTATCGTTATCCGATTAAAGGTTTAAGTCCCGAAGTTTTAACCCAAGTGAGTTTAAGCGCGGGGCAGCCTTTCCCTTTTGATAGAGAATATGCACTTGCCTTACATGACACGGTTTTTGACCCGAATAATCCCCAGTATTTATCGAAAACCCATTTTTTGATGTTGATGAAAAATGAGCGACTTGCTGCGTTAAATACAAAATTTGATACAGAAACACATCATTTGACGATTCAACAAGCAGAAAAAATCTTATTAACTGCAGATTTAAGAAGTTCTGTCGGAAAAGCAGAGCTAGAACAGTTTTTTGCTGCCTACATGGGCGATGAAATCAAAGGAATGCCGCGTGTGGTTCATGCGCCTGATTTCTCATTTTCTGATGTGGCGGCGAAGGTAATTTCTTGTATTAATTTGGAAAGTTTGCGAGATTTGGAGCGCACGCTTGGGACAGCAATTCACCCTTTGCGGTTTCGGGCAAATGTTTACTTTGAAGGCATTCCTGCGTGGGAAGAATTATCATGGATTGGCAAAGAGTTTATGTTAGGAACAGCGAAAGTTCGCGTGATGAAAGGCATTACTCGCTGTGCCGCCACCAATGTCAACCCCGAAACTGCGCAACGTGACCTACAAATCCCGAATGCTTTAGTAAAAAATTATAAACATAATTTTTTAGGGGTGTATTTGGAGGTTTTAAGCGCGGGTGAATTGCAACTCAATTCGTCATTTTCGCCTCCTATCTAGTCTTTTTCACCCGTTTATCCCAACTTAATTGTGCGATTTGCGTTTTAGTTGTTTTAATTCACTCACAACATTATGAATGAGTTGAGAGAGACATTATGAAAAAGACTATTTTATCCGTAGCTATTAGCTGCGTATTATCCGCCAGTGCTTTCGCCGCAGAAACGACGACCACAACACAAGCACCTCCCCCAGCTTGCCCCGTAGGACAAACCTGTCCTCCTCCCACAGGAACGCAACCTGCTCCCACAGGAACAACTCAGCCTGCTCCCACAGGAACAACTCAGCCTGCACCCACGGGAACAACTCAGCCTGCTCCCACAGGAACAACTCAGCCTGCTCCCACAGGAACGACTCAGCCTGCGCCCACGGGAACAACTCAGCCTGCGCCCACGGGAACAACCAAACCTGTCGGACAATCCAATCCAGCCTTACGTGCTTTAGGGGTTGATGACGACAAGTTACCCAAGTTAGGGCGCGATGATATTAAGAATTTGCCAGCCAAAGCTTTACAAGCCTTTGATAAAAAGAGCCTTGCAGCACTGCCTCCCGCCGCTTTTGGTGGTTTGACTACGGCCGCTCTGAAACAATTGAAAACTGACGAAGTCAAGCAATTGGATGGTAAAGACCTAACTAAATTAGTAACTAATTTAGACAGCACTCAAGTCAAACCTGAAGATGTTAAGAATCTATTGCCCACGGGTTGGACGATTGACACTGCCACAGGTAAAATTACCCCGCCTGCTGGCAGCAATATCAGCTTGCCACCTTTGAAAGTTGCAAGCACCACAGCGAGCACCACGACAACTGGTACAGTTGAAACGCCAGAAGTGGCTGACTTGACCAAAGCTGTTGCTGTGGGTGGTAAAACCGATGCCACGGGTAGCGTGTTGCAAGGTGTGAATGATGCACTGAAAGCCGCAGGCGTTCCACAATTTACCGCTAAGCAAAATGGTAACGGTGTCATCAGTGTTGAAGGGCCTAGTATCAAGCTGAATTTCTTGCCTGATAACAAGAATATGAAGCAAGGTGATACCAAAGCCCCTGCTGGAATCACCATTATTGAGGGTCGTTATGTGGTGGTCACGCCGCTTGGACAATTAATTCCTGTGATTCCTACGCCTAAAGACCCTCAAGGTTTAGCTTTGGCTCTGGGTAAAGATGGCGGGATTAAGGTTGATGAAAATGGGGTGGTGACCATTTCTCAGAAAGGCAAGAAATCACCCGTTATATTTGATTCATTAGCAACCCCCACCACTGCAAGCCCGGTTGCAGGCAAACCTGCTGGGGTGTATTTCACGAGCGCAAACACTGGATTTAGCGTTTATGCAGACGGCACGGCGCAAGCAATCAAGCCTGCGGTTGCAGCACCTGACACCTTCACCTCAAAAGCTCGGTCTTTCTCAGGGGTTGATGATGTGCAATCCAATGGTGATGGTAGCTTTGTCGTGGTGTACAAAGGCACTAAATTGACCATCAAACCTCAAAGCTTTGATACCACGGTGGCGACGGGCGCAACCGTTGATCCTTCCATCACGGTAAAAGACAATAACTTAGTCTACACCTACCAAGATGGCACGGATGCTGTGAGCCAAACTTTAACTGTGAAGTAAAGCAGCGAGAAAATGCGCTGGGAGAACAGAGCCTCAAAGTCGTTTTTTTAAAGCCGTTTAAAAAACACGTTGAGACTTTCCTTCATTTTTAAGGTATTTTCTGAATGAAAAAAGCGGTCAGGTTTTTATACCTAGACCGCTTTTTTTATGTAAACATGAAAGGCATTACATAACCTGAGTACGACGAATATAATCATATATTTGATTTTGTTACCGTATAAAGCTGCAACTACATGAATACTCAATAAGTTAATGTTTATGTGGGTGCAAATAAGCATAAATTAAAGTAG
>JBDKHS010000328.1:0-3843 GCA_039797505.1 Pseudomonadota bacterium
TTTTGACCACCGCATTGCGCTGCGTGTGGCAGAATTGGGGGTGGATTGTTTACGGATTAACCCCGGCAACATTGGTAAAGAAGACCGTATTCAATCGGTAGTCAACAGTGCCCGCGACAAAGGTATCTCGATTCGTATTGGGGTGAATGCGGGTTCTTTGGAAAAAGATATTCAAAAAAAATACGGAGAACCTACGCCAGCCGCTTTGGTGGAATCTGCACTACGTCATGCGGAAATTTTGGATAGATTTAATTTCCCTGATTTTAAAATCAGTGTGAAAGCGTCTGATGTGTTCACTGCTGTTGAAGCCTACCGTTTATTAGCAGCACAAATCGAGCAGCCCTTGCATTTAGGAATTACGGAGGCGGGAAGTTTCCGCTCAGGCACGGTGAAATCTGCGATTGGTTTGGGCATGTTATTGGCGGATGGCATTGGTGACACCATTCGGATTTCACTTGCTGCAGACCCCGTGCAAGAAATTAAAGTGGGCTTTGATATTTTGAAAAGCTTGCATTTACGCAGTAAGGGAATTAATTTAATTGCCTGTCCGTCTTGTTCGCGTCAAAATTTTGACGTGATTAAAACGGTGAATGAATTAGAAGCGCGTTTGGAAGATATTACCGAACCTTTGAACGTTGCTGTGATTGGCTGCGTGGTGAATGGTCCTGGAGAGTCGAAAGAAGTGCAGGTCGGTTTGGCGGGGGGTAGTCCTAATAACTTGCTTTATATCAATGGGATACCTGTTGATAAATTAAAAAACGAGGAGTTGGTGGATGTGTTGGAACAGCGCATTCGCGAACAAATCGCGCAAGCAAAATTGCCTGAAGTCGAGCGTCGGAAAATCATACCGTTGAAAGAAGTGCATTCCTAGAAAAAACTATCCCCCTCAAAACGCAAGCTTTGAGGGGGATCGCTTAATTGCACCTCGCTTTTTTACAAGCGACGCTTAATTATTTAGCAGCAGCGTCTTTCTTAGCTGCTTTTTTTACTTTTTTGCCATGCTTAGCATGAGCTTTTTTGCTCTTCTTGCCTTTTAACTTGGTCTTACCCTTACCCTTGCCCTTGCCCTTGCTCTTCTTCTTAGACTTTTTAGCTTTAGCAGCTGGTTTGTCTTCGGTGTAAGCAGGTGCGTCAGGAGCAGCAGCAGGAGCAGGAGCAGCTTCCATAGGAGCTGGCGTAGCAGCAGCAGGTGCAGCAACTTCTACTTTGTCAGCTTTAGGAGCAGCATTAACGGTAGGGGCAGTGCTGGAACAGCCAGCGAGTGGTAATAAAGCAGCCAATACGATACTGATGTAACGCATAGTAATTCCTCTTATCAAGTTGCAAGGTTTGTAACTAAAAAAATGCAGTGTCATTATACAATAAACATTGACATCATTCATAACATTCCTACTTTTTTGTAAGAATGATTGCTAAAGTATAAATTATTCAAATTCCACTGCAATAGCTTATTTTAAACTAATTAATACTTTTTTGGCAGTACCTAACGTAAAATCAATATCCTCTACGCTATGAGCTGCCGAAATGAAGCCAGCTTCAAAGGCAGAAGGAGCAAGATAGATGCCAGCCTCGAGCATTATATGAAAGAATTGTTTAAAACGTGCGACATTACACTGCATCACTTGATCAAAATTTGTAATCGGTTGGGTGGATTCACTAAAAAATAAACCAAACATCCCACCCACTGCCACACCTTGCATCGGAACGCCAACTTCTTGGGCGATGCCGAGCAAGTCTTGTACAAAATTCTGGGTCTTAACGCTGAGTTCTAAAAAGAAGCTGGGTTCTGAAATTAAATTCAAAGTCGCAAGCCCCGCCGCCATCGCCACAGGATTTCCTGAGAGCGTACCCGCTTGATACACTGTACCTAAGGGCGCGAGATGTTGCATAATTTCGCGCTTGCCGCCAAATGCGCCCACGGGCATTCCCCCCCCAATTACCTTCCCTAAGGTGGTTAAATCAGGGGTGACTTGGTAATACGCCTGTGCGCCGCCCAAGGCAACCCGAAAGCCTGTCATCACTTCGTCAAAAATCAATACACTTTTATATTGATCACAGACCGCGCGTAAACCTTGTAAGAAACCTTCGACGGGAGGAATGCAATTCATATTGCCCGCCACAGGTTCGACGATAATGCAGGCAATTTGCTCGCCCAATTCGGCAAATACTTGCTGCACTTGTGCGAGATTATTATATTCAAGGGTTAAAGTATGCTGCGCTAAGTCTGCGGGTACGCCAGGACTGTTCGGTAAACCCAGCGTTAAAACCCCTGAGCCTGCTTTGACCAGCAGCGAATCCGCATGACCATGATAGCAACCTGCAAATTTGACAATCTTGTCGCGCCCTGTGTAGCCGCGTGCTAAGCGAATCGCGCTCATGGTGGCTTCTGTGCCTGAACTGACCATGCGCACCAATTCAATCGACGGCACTAATTCGCAAACCCGATCCGCCATTTCGGTTTCAATTAAGGTGGGTGCACCAAAACTTAAACCTTTGGCAGCGGCGGCATAAACAGCGGCAAGCACGTCGGGATGGGCATGTCCTAAAATCATAGGCCCCCATGAGCCGACATAATCGATGTAACGTTTGCCTTCAACGTCATATAAATACGCGCCTTGCGCCCGATCAAAGAAAATGGGGTCGCCGCCCACGCCTTTGAAAGCGCGGACGGGAGAATTAACGCCGCCTGCAATATGGCGTTGCGCAGCAGCAAAATGGGCTGGTGATTGGGTCATGCCGTTTCCTTTAGAGCAATTGCGTGAAAAAGGCGATTATAACGTTGTGCGGCGGTAGTGACATTATTTTGTCCAAAAATGCCATGAATGACTGCCAAAAAATGTGCGCCGTGGTTGAGCAGTTCACCGCCGTTGTCGGGGGTAATGCCACCAATGGCTACGATGGGGCAGTGAAGACTGGCTTTGGCTTGGGTTAATAAATCAAGGCTTGCGGGGACGGCTTCGGGTTTGGTTAAAGAGGGGAAAAAACTGCCAAGGGCGATATAACTTGCGCCTTGCTGCTCTGCTTGTTGGGCGCGGGCGAGATCGTTGTAACAAGATACACCAATAATCGCACGTTCTCCCAGCAGGAGACGGGCGCGAGGTAGGGCGGGATCATGTTTTCCGAGGTGCACACCGTCTGCACCGACTTGCAGTGCCAGTGAAATATCGTCATTGATGATTAAGGGGATATGATACTTGTCGCATAATTGGCGCAAGGCACGGGCTTGCATCATACGCTGTGCGGGGTCATTACGCTTATCGCGATATTGCAATACATTCACGCCGCCCAACACTGCCCGTTCTACGGTATCAATAAAATTGTCTGTGGGGATGAGTTGTGCGTCAGTAATCGCATATAAGCCGTGTTTGGGTAATGGTGTCATGATCCTACCCTGTGTGGCAACTTGATATTATTCAGCATAATCTATAACCATAACTCTTTCTAGGATAATTAACAGAAATATATAATTGGATTTCAATGGTCTAACAATTTAATGGGTAAGGGGGAGAAAACCAAGGGTGCAGAAAATTAGTAATTGATGAGTTTTATAGTGCGCACTGCATAGTGCAGTTTAAAATAACATACTGTATTTTCAAAATAACTTTTTAAGTATTCATCATAATTAACCTGAGTGAGGGATAAGAAAGAGTAGAAAATTGAGTCGTAGGGTGGAATAGCGTAGCGTATTCCACCAAGAAAGGTGATAACGCTAGGCATGACGCAGTTGAATCGATAAGACCTTAATTGTACGGCAGAAGCTTGTAAAATCCTCGCCGCTGGAGCGTTGGAACGAGACAACTATCACGCTTCTTGGTGGAATACGCTACGCTATTCCACCATACT
>JBDKHS010000329.1:0-2700 GCA_039797505.1 Pseudomonadota bacterium
AGGGGGCTAAATACAAATAATTTAAATCTTTAAAAGTCCCCTTTAGGGGATTTAGGGGCTTCTTTAGCGGTGAATGCCTATTTGATGACGCACCCTAGCAATATCAAATAGTTTCTAAAGTCTATTTTTACGCGAGTTTTGCGCCAACTGCATAATTCCTAACCTCTTTAATCTTGTGAATCCAAACTTAGATAATCCTTGCGATATTAGCGAGGTTACGAAATATGTTGGCGTAATTTTTGAAATGTTTGTAACTTTTGGGAAATGACTAAGGAAATCGAAATGACGATGTTTAGTTTTTTAGGTCTCGGGGGCTTAGCCAGTAGTGTTGGCGGGGTTGCGGTGGGCGTAGGTGTCACCCATCTCATTCATAAATACACCACAGGCAAAAACCGGGAGAAATTGGAAGACCGTTTAGGCGGTGCAGACGAACTCGCACAACAGCGCGCTGTCCGTAAAATTGCTATTTTGAAGGTATTGGCGCATCGGGATGGCGAGTTTTCACTCAGTGAACAAGTATTCATTTACCGTTATATTATGCGTTGCAATGAATTGCCCACTGATATGAAAGTGGCATTGGCATTAGAACTCGATGAACCACCACCGCTGGGTATTGGGGAGATTTTTGATAGAATCCGTTCAATGCTTTCTTTTTCAGATGTTTTTGCCTCAGAAGAAGAAGCAGCAGGATTTGTGCGCACCATGTATAACTTGGCATTGGTGGATAATCGTTTTGACCCTGAAGAAGCGAAATATATCGAAAAAGTTTGTTTAGATTGTAAAATTCCGCTCAGCGTGATTCCAAAATAAGTTTCAATATGAGGAGTTACGCAATCGATAGCTATTTGCTGAAAACGTGATGATGCAGTGCATAATTAATTCATTGTCAGTCAAAGAATTAGTTTTTCAACGGTGTAACTCCTGAACATAAACTATCCGAATTGAAGTGTCACTTTAAGGCTAGGGTGTGTCATCAAATAGGCATTCACCGCTAAAGAAGCCCCTAAATCCCCTAAAGTTAAAGTAGGTTGGGTTAGCCTAGGCTAACCCAACGAAAGGAGGTCAGTTGGGTTGCCGTTGGCAGCCCAACCTACGAGGCTATCCGAATAGAAGTGTCACTTTAAGGCTAGGAATAATTGCAAATTGATTCTATAAACCCAGTTATCTGAACGGCGGCAGCATGTAAAATGTCGTCAACAATTTTTAGAATAAATCCGAAAAAATATAAGCCGCTATTTTCTTAATAACAAAGTATTTATATCAAATAATTATGGCGAAACCGCGTAAAGTTAAGTCGAAACTACCGAGAGATTTAACCGCTGAAAATGCGGTATTTCGCGAAGCTGTACAAGACGTAATCCCCTTAAACTGCGATAAAGTTCCATTTTATCAAGCCTTTATGCCGCCAATTCCGCAGCAATTGCATTTAGAAAGTCGGATGATTCAGCAAGATATGCTCTCGGAAATCTATGATCCTGCGGAGTTGGAAACAGGTGAAGAATTGGTATTTATTCGGGCAGGGGTACAACACAGCGTCGTACATAAATTGCGGCGTGGACAATTGAGTATTAATGCAGAATTAGACTTGCATGGCATGATTGTGCGTCACGCACGCGAGGCGGTGGCGAATTTTTTGCGGGATTGTTGTCATCGACATGTGCGTTGTGCGCGAATTGTGCACGGCAAAGGTAACGGCTCGTGGCAAAAACAGCCCGTGCTAAAAGTGAAGTTAAATCATTGGTTGCGACAGCGGGATGAAGTGCTGGCGTTTTGTTCGGCGCGAGGAAATGACGGCGGGACGGGGGCGGTTTACGTGTTAATTAAACATCGTTAAACAGCGTGCAACGAGTTTAGGTCAGAGAGTGCCTAAACTCGTTGAAAATCAATTAGGCAGCTTTTGCAAAACCGATTTCTTTGCTCACTTGCTTGAAGCTTTCTTCAGCCCAAGTGGTGAATTGGGTTTTGCTGTCGTTCAGAATTTCGACGGTGTTACGCACGTTGCCTAACACGCTCTTGTTCAATTCTTGAACGGCTTTAGATTGCAGGTTTGCTAATTCTTGAGGTTGCTTAACAGCCCCTAAAGCTTGGAAGTAGGTCAAGCTGTTTTCGGTGTAGATGTTGAACAAGTCTAATTGTTGACGTAACAAACCGCTCACTAATTGGTTGTTGATGTCGCTGAGTTTTTTGTACACGGTGGCCACGCTCTTGCTGGTTTCGGTGGCTTTTTGTACTTGTTCTTGAACTTGTTTTTGCACGGTTTGAACTTGCTTTTGCACTTGTTCTTGAACAGCTTGAACTTGTTTTTGAGCTTGTTCTTGGATGGCTTGCACTTGAGCGGTTGACATAATTTTAACTCCGTAAATTTGGCTAACTGGGGGATTTTAAACTATGCTGCAATGCAGCATTTGTTGCAGTGCACAATATCGTAAATAACCAAGAGCTGTCAAGAGCTTTTATTAAATTTTTTTAAGACACTGAATGACTAGGGCGTGTTATCAATTAAGTGAAGGGGTCTGTTTCGGCGGCGTGTAGCGCGGATTTAAATCTGAAACTGCGCCCCCAACCCCCTAAAGGGGGCTAAACACAAATAATTTAAATGTTTAAAGTCCCCTTTAGGGGATTTAGGGGCTTTTTTATAAACTCACCACTTGCCAATTGCCTTCAATTTTTTGCAATTCATGGGTGCAGCCCATTGCCGCA
>JBDKHS010000330.1:0-2533 GCA_039797505.1 Pseudomonadota bacterium
AATTTACTGCACGCTCACATTCAAATGTGCCGCCGCTGCAATCGCGCTGGGCGGTAATTTCAAACGTTTGCCTTTCACAATTGCCAGCACCCGACACATTTCCAATTCTCGCAGGAAAAAATACGCCAAGGCTTTAGCAATGCTAAAGTTTTCCCAGTGCAAGGTATGTTCTGCAATCTGTTTAAGATTTTCAAGTAGCCGCTGTTCGACGCTGAACACGCTGTCAGCATCGGCTAATAAATGGTGCAAAGGTTCGGGCAATTGGGCGAGCACTTCGTCAAGATTGTTCAATTCGACCAAACGCAATAACACTTCACGATTCAAATGATAGGAAGTCGGAATGAGTAAATAAAAAGTTTCGGCGGAAGAGAGTTGATAACTGAAACGATAGCGCAACAGCCATAATAAATTAAATTGATCCACCCACGCGCCCACCAGCGGCAATAAGGCTTTACGTGAACTGCTTTCGAGGGTTTTCAGTTTGGCGACCAGCCCGAGTAAATAATGGCGATCAATGGCAGAATCTAAGGCGTGTAAATCATGATGTTCTTCAAATACGCGCCGTGATTGGCGAGCGATTGTGCCGTAAGGGCTACTTTCTAAATGACGCAGCAATTCACTGACATCTTCGGTATTTAGTAATTGTTCTAAGGGCAAGCTTGTGAGTTGCCCCAGCTCTAATAACTGCGAGGTGATGCTGTCGGCAGATAAACCTGCTAATTTACCGCGTAAAATGGTTTTTAAATTAGCAAGCTCTGTTTTTCGCAGCCAGTACAATAATAATTCACGGTCTGCGGCGGCGAGAGGACGAATTAATACTTTAAAATCGTCCATCATTTTCAGAAACCAAGCTTGTTCTAATAGATTGAAATCTAAACTATCATCGCTTAGCCAATCCTCTAAACTGTGCAGGCTGCCTTGTATTTGTCCTGCGCTGGCATGAAATAAGTCATAAAGCTGATTTTCTGGCAACAATCGGGTTGCCAGCACGGCGACGCGGGCATTTAGATAAGCATAACGGGTAAAGTGGTTCATTACGCGCTCTCTTTACCCACCGCAAACAATACTGCAATCGCGGCATTCAAGGCTTGTTGCTGATTATCTTGTGCCAATTCTTGCAAGGCGGTTTTACGTTCTGCGTAGCGTTTGGTTAATTCTGCAATACTTTGTTGCGCGTGTGCTTCCGCTTTTTGTAAAAAACTTGCCTGCAAATCAGGAATTTTCGCGATAAATTGCTGTTCCTGATGTTGAACTTCCGTCAGGGTTTGCTGAATCAGTTGTTCACGTTCTCGCACGGCTGCAGTAACCAGCATTTCTGCTTGGGTTTCAGCAGCGAGTAGGCGATTGAGAGTATTTTCCATGCACAACTCCGTGGGCGAAGGGCTTTATTTTTTAAGCATATAAGCGATTCGGAGAATAGGCAAGGATTCATCATGGGGCGCACCCCGTACTTATTGTGAATGCCACAAAGCCAGCAGTAAATTATCAATTAAATTAAAGGTTTGTTGTGCAGTGGCAATGCAAGCTTCTTGGGCGATTTCGTCTGTGATCGCTAAATTCATGCGTCGATTAAATCCTTCCCAACGGGCGCGGTTCATCTCACCATAACCTGCATAAAAAGATACGCCTTGATATTCCAAACTAAAGGTAGTTTGCAAATGTGGCAATAATTCGCGCATTCCTAAAGTCGAGCCTTCAAACACATAAAGCGCACCTAGCAATTGATAGGGATGATTTGCAATTGCGTCAATATAGTGCACAAAAGCAATAGTTGCAGTTTGCACTAAGCTGCGGGGCATTTCTAAAGTGAAGCAATCTAAATCGGCTTGCAGCAAGGGTAATTTTGCCATGTCTGGCTGCCAAACCCGCGCTAAAATCGGATATTCATTGTTATTACAAGCATTTTCTAGGCTGCGATAGATGCAGAGATAAGCCGCCAATTGTCCCACATATAAACTCATGGGCAGATTATGGGCAAGAATTGCCTGATTATACGGATTGCGTTCGACGTTTTTATGTAAGCTCTGAATGCTGAAATGCAAGCGGCTCATAATATCGGTGGGTTGGGTGTAAATAGTCAATTCGCTCATGATTTGTGCCTATGCTAAGAAAAAATGGCGAGATGCAAACTGACAGGACAGTTGAGAGTTTCAGTTTGGTCGCCTATGTGATAGCACTACATCGCAAAAACCATGCTGTTTTTTAATTTGGCTTTAAATCACTTTTTTATCTAACAAATACAAGGAGATATTTTTATCACGATTTTAAGCGGTTTGGAAACAGAAGAGACGAATTTTCATAAAAGTGTCATGTATTTAACGGGATTGTTTACGCGCTGACTGTTTGAACAGAATTTTAGAAAGCTTCGTAGGTTGGGCTGCCAACGGCAACCCAACATTATTCCCAATATCACATTTTGCCCCTAGCTGGTCGGGGTTTGTAACCCCGACTGGAACGTTTGAGTTAAAGTAGGTTGGGTTAGCCTAAGCTAACCTAACGAAAATAAAGGAGTTCAGTTGGGTTGCCGTTGGCA
>JBDKHS010000331.1:0-3817 GCA_039797505.1 Pseudomonadota bacterium
GACTTTAGCTTGAAAAATTTAGATAGCTATGTGCAGCACGATAATGCGCTCGCCAACACACAAGCGGCTTTAGCACAATTTAAATCCTTGCAAAGCAGAGGCGTGTCGAAATTAACGCCTGCAAATTTGAGCGATGCCCAAGTCACGCAATTGGCGGATTTTTTACGCAGTTTAACCGACCCTTGTGTGAAGGATCGCAGTTGTTTGGCGGCGTGGATTCCTGATAATAAAGACAGCGGTGTTGATGGTTTGCAATTGAATGCAGTGGATGCAAAGGGTAATCCTTTGTAATTCCGATGATTAGGACTGCCCGTCTTCAAAGGATTGGCAGTCTTGGCTCACCCCTAAAAGGAGGCTAAAGACAAAAGCGGTTTTAAGTCTCTGTTAGAGGCGGTTTTAATCTGGGGGATTGGGGCGCAGTTAAGATTCAAATCTCCCGTGTGGGAATGAAATAAGAATTTCTGCTTTTTTAAGCTTTTTGATAGGGCGTGTCATCAATTAAGCGAATCGGTCTGTTTCAGCGGCATGTAGCGCGGATTTAAATCTGAAACTGCGTCCCCACCCCCTAAAGGGGGCTAAACATTTAAAAATATTTGTTTTTAAGTCCCCTTTAGGGGATTTAGGGGCTTCTTTAGCGGTTAATACCTATTTGATGACACACCCTAGCAAGAACTTTCAAAAAACCAGCTAATTTTCCAAAGTTTTATGAATAAAGAGGAAAACTAGGTTTTCTTTGTCACATAAATATCAAAGCGAGTGTTTTCACTCGCAAGACTTAACGTAGGAGACTGTGCATTTAAAGGGGGAGCAGTTTTTGGGCGTTTCACCACCACCCGTAAACGCGCCAAATGGACACCCAAGGCTAATAATTCTCCCGCATCTTCATCATCACCGACCACTGCACGCAAGACCCGCATTTCTTTTTTTACCAAAGCCGCTTTTTGCCGATGCGGATACATCGGGTCTAAATAAATCACGTCGGGTTGTACGCTTGTCTGACGCAAATAATCCGCCGCTTGCGCATGGCTTAATTGTAAACGTGCTGCAATCGGAGCAATCGCTTCGACGTGGTGGGCGCGTTGCAAGGCATTATCTAATAATGCCGCTAACACGGGGGAACGTTCCAGCATCTGCACCCGACAACCCAAACTTGCGAGCACAAAAGCATCACGTCCCAGCCCTGCGGTTAAATCTAAAACACTGAGCTGTGCTAGATGCTTTAAACCTATTGCCCGTGCCAAAGTTTGACTTTTGCCGCCGCCATGTAAGCGTCTATATTCGGATTGTGCTGAGGCAAAATCGACTGCAACCCGCCCAAGTTGCTTGCTCACATCGTGAACACCTAAACCCTGTTCCGTTAATTGCAAAATAAATTGCGGACTGGTGTCAGCTTGTGGTGCAGGCAATTCAGTGAGCAGGGGCAAATTAAAGCGAGCTGCAATATTTTGAATTTCCGCATCGAAAGCGGGATTGTCTGTATAAAGGGGCAAACGTATCAATGCGAAATCCGTGTTTCATAGGGATTAGTTAAAACCCGCACTCTATCACCCAAGTTAAAAGCTTCGTCAGCGGCTTGCACCACTGCTAGAGAACGTCCATTACTGTCTAAACGCACAGTAATTTCCACGCCATTTTGCGCCGTTGCACCTTCTTCAATTGCCGCACCTGCTAAACCGCCTGCAATTGCACCTAATATGCTGGCGACTGCACTGCCTCTGCCACCGCCCACGGTGCTGCCCCCAATTGCCCCAATCACCGCGCCACCCATGCCACCGACGGGGGATTTCGTACCTTCAATTCTCACAGGGCGCAAAGCGGTCACCACCCCCATTTCGACAATACTGGCCTTCATGGTTTGTTCGCGCCCATACACTTCACTGGAGCGACTTGGAGGAATACAAGCTGTCAGCAACATGCTCGTGCTCACCAGGAGAATACTGAATAATTTACGCATACCATAACCCTTTAGAGATAAAGTCCAACTGAATAATTCGATATTATCCGCAAATAATATGCCTAAGGGAAATGAATAAGGCGCTGGCTATAAAATCGATTTGAAGTTATGTCTATCCTGCGATTAAGCTTCATACTGGATAGTTTATGATGGTCAAAAGAGTGGTGCTAGATAACCTGAGTTCGGGATAAGGAAGCGTTAAAAGTTTAATAAATCCCGTTTGTTAATAAAATTACAAGGATTGTCAGAATCAGAATTGACAGGATTACCCGAATTAAGCAGGATTAACTTTGAATGCTTGTTTAATTCTGAAAATCCTTGAATCCTGTGAATCCTGATTCTGGTTAAACTTTCAACTCTAAACTTGCGGCCCAAGTTTTAAGCTGTTGTTGCAAGGCTGCCGCCACCTCTAAAAAGGCTTGTAAGCAGATTTCTTCAGAACCTTCCACCGCCGCAGGGTCTGGAAAACTCCAATGCACGCGTTTGGCTTTGCCTGAAAATACGGGACAATTATCGTTAGCGTTATCACACACGGTGATGACAAAATCAAAATCTTGCCCCAAAAACTGATCCAAGTGCTTGCTAGTTTGCTTGGAAATATCTAAATGATAGGTTTGCATTGCCGCCACCGCCAAAGGATGTAAACCTTTGGGCGCAGTGCCCGCACTGAAGACTTCAAAACCGCCCAAAGCCCGCAATAAAGCTTCTGCCATTTGCGAACGTGCAGAATTGCCCGTACATAAAATTAATACTCGTTGCGTCATTTTAGTTTCCTGTTGATTGTTTTTTCACTGCGCCCCCAACCCCCTAGGGCTAAAGACTTTAAACAAGCCCCTAAATCCCCTAAAGGGGACTTTAAAGACAAAAATCTTTAATGTTTAGCCCCCTTTAGGGGGTTGGGGGCTGCTTTAACGCAGTTTTAAGCTGTTCTACGATTAATCCAACGCACAATTAATAACATCACAGGCACTTCGACCAGCACCCCGACTACCGTCGCCAATGCCGCGCCCGATTCCAATCCAAATAAACTGATAGCCACTGCCACTGCCAATTCAAAGAAATTTGACGAGCCAATTAAAGCAGCGGGCGCGGCAATACTCGCGGCAACTTTCCAACGCACTGCCCAAAAATAGGCTAAAGCAGCCACGCCAATACTTTGAATAATCAGCGGACTTGCAATTAACACAATCACTAAGGGCTGTTGCAAAATGGTTTTGCCTTGGAAACCAAATAATAAAACCACGGTCAGCAACAAGCCGATAATCGTCCACGGTTTGAGTGTGTCGGTGAAATGGGTTAATTGTTGGGTGTCGCCCTTGCTTAATAAAACTTTACGGGTCAAATAGCCCAGCACTAGAGGAATCACCACATATAACAACACCGACAACAGCAAGGTTTCCCAGGGCACATGAATATCGCTGATGCCCAGTAACAATGCAACCAGCGGCGCGTAGGCAAAAATCATAATTAAATCATTGACGGCAACTTGCACCAGTGTATAAGTCGGATCGCCTTTGGTGAGCTGACTCCACACAAACACCATCGCAGTACAAGGCGCAGAACCCAATAAAATTAAGCCTGCGGTGTATTGTTTGGCATTTTCGGGCGTGATCCATGCGGAGAATAATAATTTAAAAAATACAAAGCCCAATAAGGCCATCGTGAACGGCTTCACTAACCAATTCACGGTTAAGGTGATGATTAAACCTTTAGGACGTTCGCCAATGTGTTTCAGTGAGCTAAAATCGACGTTCACCATCATCGGGTAAATCATGATCCAAATCAGCACCGCCACCACTAAATTGACATGGCTGATTTCTAAACGGCTGAGCAAGGCGAATAAACTCGGAAATAAGTTCCCCA
>JBDKHS010000332.1:0-8083 GCA_039797505.1 Pseudomonadota bacterium
TTACCCATTTACTTGTTAAACTACAACACTATCATTTCACACTTAAATTATTGCCGACGCATAAAGGATTTTTTATGAGTACGCCTGCAAGCGAAAATTATTACATGCCCCCAGAATGGCATCCTCACACCCGTTGCTGGATGGCGTATCCTTGCCACCCCGACAGTTGGAAATTTGGCTTAGAAGTCGCCCGTGCGGCTTTTGTGCGCGTGGCTCATGCGATTGCACGTTTTGAGCCAGTCACCGTGGTTGTGCCACCCGAAGAAATGCCACATGCACGCGAATTATTTGGGGACAAAATCGAATTATTAGCCCTGCCTTTGAGCGATTCTTGGACACGCGACACTGCGCCGACTTTCGTGATTGATGGTAAGGGAAATATTGCGGGGGTGGATTGGCAATTTAACGCATGGGGCGGCAATTATGCGGATTATCACGCCGATGCCAAACTTGCCGAAGGTATTTTAACTGCCACGCAAATTCGCCGTTTTGCCGCACCTTTTATTTTAGAAGGCGGTTCGATTCATACCGATGGCGAAGGCACGTTATTAACATCTGAAGAATGTTTATTAAATCCCAACCGTAATCCGCATTTAAGCCGCGAACAAATCGAAGCAAATTTACGCGATTATTTGGGCGTGCAGAAAATCGTGTGGTTGGGCAATGGTTTGCAAGATGATGAAACTGATGGGCATGTGGACAATATCGCCTGTTTTTCAAAACCTGGCACTGTGCTCGCAATTACCACCAATGACCCTGAAGACAGCAATTACAAAGCCTTACAGGATAATTTAAGCCGTTTGCGTGCGGAAACTGATGCCCAAGGGCGCAAGTTTGAAATCATTGAAATCGAACAACCCGCACGGCGTGATGCGTTTGGCGAACGTTTGGCAATGTCTTATATTAATTTCTACATTGCCAACGGCGGCATTGTTGTGCCTGTGTTCGATGATCCGATGGATGAAGTCGCGCTGGAAACTTTGCGCAAAGCCTTCCCAGGTTATGAAGTGGTTGGCGTGAATGGGATGGATATTATTTACGGCGGCGGCTGTATTCACTGCATTACCCAACAACAGCCCACGCCTTAATCAGCAAGGTGTATGGCGGCTACGCCTTACACCCTACAAACTGCCATTAAGTTAAGCATAATTCAAAGGAAAATAAGGCTTAAATCGAGCATGAGACCTGCTAGGTTTTTAAAACCTGGCAGGTCTTGAGTTCAGCCCTTCATGACATCCTTGTGTTTTGAGCACATCAAAAATAACCCACCCAAAAAATTTCGCACATTTGCTACCGTTAATAGGGTTTATGTGAATCCTCTTGATTTCAATCGGTAATAATTGCCAACTGATTGTTTTCCTATATCTTACTTGATGAATTCAGGAGGTTTTTATGTGGCGTAAGTTAATCCTATTAATTTCAGCCAGTGCCTCGCCTGTGTGGGCGGGGGTGGTGGGTACGGGTACGGCAGCCAGTTGTACGCAAGAAAGTTTAGAAGCTGCATTGGCGACAGGGGGAACGCTGAGTTTCAATTGTGGTGGAGTGGCAAGCATTTTACTCAAACGTGATTTGCCACGAATCATGCTCAGCACCACGATTAATGGAGGTCATTTAATCACCCTTGATGGACAAGGCAAATACCGCATTTTTCACACCGCAGCAGGACGTTCCAGTAGCACTGGTGAGAAAGATATTGTGCTCGAAGTACGCAATATCACCTTGCAAAACGGCTACACCTCCGAGCGTGGCGGAGCGATTAGCATGGGTTATTACAGCAAGTTACGGGTAAATAATGTTAATTTTTTTAACAATGTCGCAAGCCGTGAAACCAATGCCTGCGATGGGGGCGGGGCGATTTGGTTAGATGCTGAAAATAGCACCGTGATTGAAAACGCTGTCTTCATTGGCAACAAAGCCAATAACGGGGGCGGGGTGAATACGGTTTTCAGTGATGTGAGCATTCGAGATAGCTATTTTGAAGGCAATCAAGCCATGCACACCGCCCACATGGACACTCTAAATAATTGCGGGGGCGGGGGAGCTGTGCGTTTTGAAGGCACGCGTAAAGCACAATATGCAGGCACAGGGAAATTGCTGATTGAACGCAGCATGTTTATTGAAAATAGCACCAATCATGCAGGCGGAGCTTTAGAAACTTATTTGTATGATGATACTGAAAGTTTAGAAATTCGCGACAGTTATTTCTTACGCAACAAGAGCTTGAAATATGGGCAAGGCGGGGCTATTTCATATATGAACGCCCATCCTGCGATGGGTTTATTCACTTTGCGTGACAGCACCGTGGCTTATAACCATTCGGACATGCAAGGCGGCGGGGTCTATGTATTGACCAATACCCGCATTGTCAACAGCAGCATTGTGGGCAACACCGTGAAAAATCCTGATTCAGCGAATATCGCAGATAAAGATCAGTGGCGACGGGGTTTCGGGGCGGGGTTGCGGTTTTCAGACCAAAGTAATGCCAGCACTTATGAAGTGCTCAATAGCACGATTGCCTATAACAAAGCCGAAGCACTCGGGGGCGGGGTCAAAGGCGGCGGTTCACAAGCCCGCTTTAAAAACTCCATCATCGCCGACAATGAAGCGAAGAATACCTATTTAATGCAAATCAATTGCATTGAACAGGTTAAAAATGCAGGCAATAATTTACAGCGCAACAGCGGTTTAAAAAATGATAAGCCCTGTTTTGCTGATTTGCCGTCTACAGACCCCTTGTTAGAAAGCCAATTACGTTATCAAGGTGGACTCGTGCCTGTGTTACCCCTGAAAGCAGGCAGCCCCGCCATCAATGCAGGCACTAATTGTGAGGCTTTCGATGGGCGTGGTTTGGCGCGGGAAGGCGTTTGTGATATTGGTGCGGCTGAATTCGTCACCGAACCTGCGATGCAGCTGAAATCACAGGTAAATACCACAGAAATTAATTTGAGTTTACAGCCTGCAACCAGCAATCGTGGCAAAACTGCTTATCTCTACGCTGCATTTATGAAAAATGGGGTGTTGCATTTTTTGGATGAATTCAATCAAGTGATTGCGTGGAGTAATAAGCCTGCCATGTCTCAAGCTACGCAGGACGTTGCCGCCTTGCATCCGTGGACTGCGATGTATGGGGTGATGCCTTATGTCTTCAGCACCAGCAATGCACAGGATTTAAATTTGAGTTTGAGTCATGCCGATGCGCTGCGTTTGTTTGCGGGCGCAAGTGAAGTTTTTGTGGGATATGCACGTAATCAGGCTGATTTGTTGAACAATACGCGCTTTAGTTGTGCGTTTAAATTGCTCAATAATAAAGTCGTGAGCTGCAATTAAACAAAGACCAAAGGACTGGCAGTGCTACAAGCACTGCCAGTCCTTACTTAATTATGCAGCTCGATGACATAAAAAAAGCCCTCTTTAAGATTCGAGAGGGCTTTTTCAGTTAAGGTCTAAGTTCGTTCGCTAAATCAGTGCAACATATGATGCTGTAATTTTTGAAACTCTTGATAGGCAACGTCTAATTCTTGGGCTGCCTCAGTAAAATGCAAATTCGTCACTTGCACTTCACGATTCGTATTTTTTACATGCACTTCCATTGCCTTAATTTGTTGCTCGACTACTTGCAACTGACCGTCAGTTTCTTGCAGCTGGCGATCAGTTTCGCGCAATTGCGCATCGGCTTCATCAAATTGTTGCGTGGTGCGGGCTTGTAAATCTACCAGCTCTTGCAATAACTTATCAGCTTCAGTTTGAGCGGTTGCGAGGCTTTCCATCAACGCTTTAAGTTTAATGGGATTCATGGGACTTCCTATCAGAAACGGAGTGGCATATTCCTACAACAATACGCGCTCAATCCCACCTTGTCTAGCCTGTTCAATGAATTTTGTCTGCCAATCTTTGCCCAAATAGCTATTTGCCAATTCGATCACGATATAGTCCGTTTCCACTTCAATATCTTCACGATAGCGCGACAAACCTTGTAAACAAGCAGGGCAAGAAGTCAGGATTTTAACTTGCTGTTTGCCATCCACAGGCTGCCCAATTAACTCAGTCACACCTTTTTCCAGTTCTTCCAATTTC
Source organism: Pseudomonadota bacterium (assembly GCA_039797505.1). Classification (GTDB taxonomy): domain Bacteria; phylum Pseudomonadota; class Gammaproteobacteria; order Beggiatoales; family Beggiatoaceae; genus JAQTYU01. Next base: position 4,075 of record JBDKHS010000332.1, read on the forward strand.
CGCGAACGCACTTGTACCGCAATATCAGGGCGTGCGGTGGCAAAGGTGCCCGCTTCACCACAACAACGATCCGACAAAGTCACCGACTGCCCGAGTAAATTTTCTGCCACTTTCAGCGCGGAATAGGTTTTCATCGGGGTGTGACAAGGCTCATGATATAAGTATTGCGTGCCCTTAATCCCTTCAATCATCACGCCTTTTTCCATTAAATACTCGTGAATATCCAATAAACGGCAATTCGGGAAAATCTGCTGGAATTGATATTTCAGCAATTGATCCATGCACGTTCCACAGGACACAATCACGGTTTTAATATCCATGTAATTCAGCGTGTTGGCAACGCGATGGAATAACACCTGATTGTCGGTGGTAATTTTAGTGGCTTTATCAGTATTGCCGCCCGCATTTTGCGGATAGCCACAGCACAGATAACCTGGTGGCAACACCGTCTGCACCCCGACTTTATACAGCATCGCCAAAGTCGCCAAACCGATTTGGCTGAACAAACGCTCAGAACCGCAACCAGGGAAATAAAACACCGCTTCGCAATCTTCCGCATCCTGACGCGGATCGCGCAGAATCGGCACAACGTTCGGGTCTTCCAAGCCTAATAAACCGCGCATCGGCTGCTTGGGAATGTCCGCAGGCATTGGTTTTTTAACGAAGTTAATGATTTGCACAGGAATAGGCGTTTTTCCCGTGGTGGCAGCAGGAATTTTTTTCTCGCCCAATAAGTGCAATTTTTTCGCAATACTGTGTGCGAAACGTTGCGCCCCATAACCCCATTCAATCAAGGCTTTACGCATGATATTAATTGTCATCGGGTCAGTGACATTTAAAAACTGCATTGAAACCCAAGTGCCGATATTACGATTGGATTCCCCATATTTTTTAAGAATATGGCGCATTTTCACGGTGACATCGCCGAAATCGATTTTCACAGGGCAAGGCTTCAAACAACGATGGCAAACCGTGCAATGATCGGCAATATCGTTCATTTCATCAAAATGCCGCAAGGAAATCCCGCGCCGCGTCTGCTCTTCGTATAAAAACGCTTCAATAATCAAGCCCGTGGCTAAAATCTTGTTGCGCGGTGAATACAATAAATTGGCGCGGGGCACATGCGTGGTGCACACAGGTTTGCATTTCCCACAACGCAAACAGTGTTTAATCGATTGATTTAATTCACCTAATTCGCTGGCCTCGAGCAATAATGCCTCTTGTTCCAACAAGCGCAACGAAGGCGTGTAAGCATTTTGCAGCCCCGAGCCGGGCATTAATTTGCCACGGTTGAAACGTCCTTCGGGGTCAATGCGTTGTTTATAATCGGCAAACGCGGCGACCGCTTTCGGATCAAGGTATTGAATCTTGGTCAAACCAATGCCATGCTCGCCAGAAATCACCCCGCCGAGTTTTTCCGCAATCTTCATCACCCGTTCAACAATGCGCTCGGCTTCTTGCAACATCTCGTAATCATTCGAGTTTACGGGAATATTGGTGTGCACATTGCCATCACCTGCGTGCATGTGCGTTGCCACAAACAAGCGACTGCTGCGAATACTGGCGTGAATTTTATCGAGTTTTGCGGCAACCCCCGCCAAAGCTTGCCCCACGAAAATATCTTTCAGCGCACTTTCCACTTCGCGGCGGTAAGAAATTCTTAAAGCACGGCGTTGTAATAAGCTGAAAATCGTGTCGTCAGGGCGCAATTGTGGAATTAAATCAGCGGGTAATAATTCAGTCAACGCACTGGCGGGGCTGTCAATTTCGCTTAAATAGCGCGTCCAACGTTGGTGCACTTTTTCCAAATGTTCCCGTGCCGCTTGTTGTTTGGCGGCAATAATTGCGGTGTTTTCAGTATTTTCACTGTATTCCGTACCCGCTTGGCGCAATTCTGGCAAATCGCCTGCCAAATAATTTAAAACTGCTTCAATGGTTTGCAGTTTATTGGTGGTAGATTGCTCGATATTAATGCGTTCAATTTCGTCGTTGTATTCTGACAAGCCTTCTAGCGGAATCACCACATCTTCATTGACTTTAAACGCATTGGTGTGTGCGGCAATTGCGGCGGTGCGGCTGCGGTCTTGCCAAAATTGATGACGCGCTTCGGGTGTGACTGCGATAAAACCTTCTGCCTCGCGCAGATTTGCCATGTGCACCACTTGTGAGGCGGCTTCTGCGACGTATTTATCTTCATGCCCAGCAATATCAATTAATAACAACATCTTAGGTAAATCATGACGATGCGGCGCTTTGGTGCTATAACCCACGGCGCGCACATAACGCTCATCTAAATGCTCCATCCCCGCCAACAACACATTGGGATGTCCATCCAAATATTGCTTAGTTTCCACAATCGCAGGCACGGCGCGTTTTAAATCTGAGCCGAAAAATTCAAGGCAGACGGTACGCATGAATTTAGGCTGTTGGTGCAGAATGAACACGCCTGAAGTAATTAAGCCATCGCAGCCTTCTTTCTGAATGCCAGGTAAACCGCCTAAAAACTTGTTGGTGACATCTTTGCCTAAACCTGATTTGCGTAATTCTGTGCCAGGAATGTGTAAAAACTCAGGCTCGCCCACGGGGGTTTTGCCGTCTTTGGCAAAGCGGGTGATTTTGAATTCTGCCACGGGCACGGTGTGAATTTTGCCGAGATTGTGCTGCAAGCGTTCGACTTCAATCCATTCCGCATTCGGCGTAACCATGCGCCATGAAAGCAAATTATCCAGCGTCGTGCCCCACAGCACGGCTTTTTTCCCGCCCGCATTCATCGAAATATTGCCGCCAATGGTGGAGGCATCTTGTGAAGTCGGGTCGACTGCAAACACACATTTTTTAGTCGCAGCTTTTTCAGCCACGCGCTTAGTCACCACGCCCGCCTCAACGCGAATCGTGTGCACCTCTTGCTTGCCGTTCAGCGTGTCTAAACTGCGAACTTCAATTTCACTGAGCTTATCCAGTTTTTCCATGTTAATCACGGCACTGTCGGCATGCAGCGGAATTGCGCCGCCTGTGTATCCTGTGCCGCCGCCGCGTGGAATAATGGTTAATTTCAGTTCGATACAGGCTGCCACTAAAGCAGCTATTTCTTGTTCCGTATCGGGACAGAGCACCACAAACGGATATTCGACACGCCAGTCAGTGGCATCGGTGACATGCGAAACCCGTGATAAACCATCAAAACAAATATTATCTTTGCGGGTAATTTGTGCGAGCCGTTTCAAAACTAGCGTGCGTAAACGTTGTTGTTCAAGCAGCCAGGTTTGAAAATTATTCACTGCTTTTAAACTGGCTTCTGCCAAATCCAGCGCGAGCTGATTGCCTTCAGCGCGGGCTTTAATCTGATTTAAACGATGGTGTAAAGCATCAATCAGCAGTTTGCGACGTTTCGGATTTTCCAGTAAATCGTCTTGAATAAAGGGGTTGCGTTGAATCACCCAAATATCACCCAGCACTTCAAATAACATGCGGGCGGAGCGTCCTGTGCGGCGTTGGGCGCGCAATTCGGATAAGGTGTGCCAACAAGATTCACCTAAAATACGGATAACGATTTCACGGTCAGAAAATGAGGTGTAGTTATAGGGAATCTCACGAATGCGCGGTTGCTGATTCATGTCAATTACTCGAAGCGAACTTTATAGAAAGAGTTTTTTAGTGTAGCAGAATATTGGGTAGGATAACGAAAACACAAGGTGCTTGCCTATGGCTGGGTTTAAAGAAGCCTGTCGTTTCTCGATCTTGCTCGTTCCCAAACTTTATTTCACTGCCATTAGGTTAAGCTAAGTTCGGGATAAGAAAGAGCTGAAAGTTTAATAAATTCAGTTTGTTAATAAAATTACAAGGATTATCAGAATTAGGATTGACAGGATTATCTGAATTAAGCAGGATGAATACCTGACATTGAGAACAGTTTTTTAATCCTGAAAATCCTTTAATCCTTAGGAGTTACGCAGTTGAATCCGTGACTGATTTTATTAAAAACGTGATTGTGTGCTGCACAATAATAACT
>JBDKHS010000333.1:0-23664 GCA_039797505.1 Pseudomonadota bacterium
GCCAGTTTAATGGTGATTGAAAATGCAGAACGTTTGGGCTTGGCACAATTACACCAATTACGCGGGCGAGTAGGGCGTGGCGCGGTGAATAGCTTTTGTGTGTTGTTGTATCAATTTCCGCTTTCAGAAACTGCAAAATCGCGGCTTGCCACCCTGCGCGAAACTTGTGATGGCTTTGTAATTGCGCAACGCGATTTAGAATTGCGTGGACCTGGGGAAATGTTGGGGACGCGGCAAACGGGCGTGTTTACGCTGAAAGTGGCGGATTTGCAGCGCGATCAAGCCTTGCTACATGAAGTGCAGCAAGTGGCAGAACATTTATTAATTAATTACCCTGAAAACTGTGAAATTTTAATTCAACGCTGGTTAAAACGCGGCTTGGATTATGGCGAAGTGTAGAATTTTAGGTGTGACGCAGTTGAATTAATAAGCTCATTAATTCAACAAGCTTTATCAAGCGTAGGGTGGAATAGGCGTAAGCCGTCTTCCACCGCAGTAGGAGTGACGAAGCTGAAAGTAGAACAGAAATGCTGATTAAAATGCTTTTGTCAGCTTTCTAACAATAATATTTGATTTTAAATTAAATAAATCATTAGGTTATAAGATGGCGTAGTCCTTGCTTGAAAGCTGAAAACTACCTCATCAGCCACAGGATTGATCATGAAATCAACGAAAGACCTCAAACAACTCATCGATGAACCTGCATGTAGCCATAATAAAAAAGAAAAATCAGGCTGTGCCAAACCAAAACCTGGCGCGACCGCAGGCGGCTGCTCATTTGACGGCGCACAAATCGCCTTATTACCCATCGCTGACGTTGCCCACATCGTGCACGGCCCTATCGCCTGCGCAGGAAACTCTTGGGACAATCGAGGTACACGCTCCTCAGGTTCTAAATTATTCCGTCTGGGCATGACCACCGACTTAACCCAAGAAGATGTGATTATGGGACGCGGCGAAAAACGCCTGTTCCACTCGATTAAACAAGCGATTCAAAGCTATCATCCCGCCGCCGTATTTGTGTATAACACCTGCGTACCTGCTTTAACGGGCGATGATATTGATGCCATTTGTAAAGCCGCTGCTGAAAATTTTGGAACGCCTGTTGTGCCTGTGGATTGCGCAGGTTTTTACGGCACGAAAAACTTAGGCAACCGCATTGCGGGCGAGGCAATGATGAAACACGTGGTCGGCACGCGCGAACCTGAACCTTTACCTGCAAATAGCTATCGTGAAGGCATCAAAGTGCACGATGTGAATTTAGTCGGTGAATACAATATTGCGGGCGAATTCTGGCATGTGTTGCCTTTGCTCGATGAACTCGGATTACGGGTATTGTGCACTTTATCAGGCGATGCACGTTTCCACGAAGTACAAACCATGCACCGCGCTGAAGCCACGATGATGGTTTGCTCCAAAGCGATGTTGAATGTGGCGCGTAAAATGGAAGATACTTATGGGATTCCGTGGTTTGAAGGCAGTTTCTACGGCATCAGCGACACTTCACAAGCCTTGCGTGATTTTGCGCGTTTATTGAAAGACCGCGATTTAACTGAGCGCGTGGAAAAACTCATTTCCCGCGAAGAAGCCCGCATTCGTGCAGAATTGGACGCGTGGCGCGAACGCATGAAAGGTAAGCGCGTGTTGTTATACACGGGTGGAGTGAAATCATGGTCAGTGGTGTCCGCGCTGCAAGATTTAGGCATGGTAGTGGTTGCCACAGGCACGAAGAAATCCACTGAAGAGGACAAGGAACGCATTCGTGAAATCATGGGCGAAAACACCAAGATGATTGACGACGGCAGCCCGAAAGCTTTGCTTGGCGTTTATAAAGAATACCAAGCAGATATTTTAATCGCGGGTGGTCGGAATTTATACACTGCCATGAAAGCAAAAATTCCTTTTCTCGACATCAACCAAGAACGTGAATTTGGTTATGCAGGTTATCAAGGCATGTTAGAGTTGGTGCGCCAATTGGCTTTAACCATTGAAAGCCCGATTTGGTCAGCAGTGCGCAGTGCTGCCCCTTGGAAAACAGCAGCTTAGTTTTGTAGGGTGGAATACGCTATTCCACCCTACTACAAAATTTTATCCAAAAATCAGATTATTTCTTAGTAAATCAACAAGATAAAATATGAAAAACCCCAGCGAGCTTTTAAAGCTGGCTAGGTTTGAGTGCACAAAAATACAGACTAATCTTTAAAGTTTATGAGAGACAGACACGCAAGATTCTTAACCCCTACGGCTGCTGCATCGCCAACATACAATAAGCACGGCGACTGACGGGGTCTTTGTCATCCAAACAGCGGCGTTTCACATGTTCTTGTAATTGTGCCTGACATTGCCGTTTTTCAGGAGAATTTTCAGCGTGTTCATTGCACACCACTTTCAAACTGTTCTTTAAATTTTCCACCCGTTGTTCATCGTTCATGCCCGCATTTTGCGGTAGCACGGGATGCGCTTGTGTGCCAATTTCTTTGGGGATTGCGGCATCAGGTGGACGATTATTCGCGTCTAAAACTTTCGCACCTGCGCTGGGAACAGTCGTGTTTGCAGCAGAGGGATTCAAATTCGGTGCAGTTTGAAAATCTTCAATTACAATTTTTTCAACTTTATGATTTTGTGAATTATTCACGGGCGCAGATTCACTGAATTGGGTGTTTCCTTCTTTATCAACCCATTGATAAACATCTCTCGCCACAGCAGGCAGCGCGAAACTGCATAAAACCAAGATAAGCAATTTAGACATAGCGGTGAAATTTCCTGAGCTGAAAAAAATAGTTACGCCTTACGCACTAAAACGGCTAAAATGTTTACGCATCGGCACAAGTCGTTGCAAACTTCCGTTTAAATTTAACGGGATACGGATTAACTACGCAGTCTAGCGAATTGATACATTATACACGATGCGAAAACCAGAATTGCTTTCTCCCGCAGGCACTTTAAAAAGTATGCGCTATGCCTTTGCATACGGTGCTGATGCGGTCTATGCAGGACAACCGCGCTACAGTTTGCGGGTACGAAATAACGATTTCAACACGCTTGAAAATCTTGCTTTGGGGATTAATGAAGCCCACGCGCTACAGAAACAGTTTTTTGTCACCTGCAATATTTCCCCGCACAATTCCAAGCTCAAAACCTTCATGAATGACATGGCTGAAGTGGTCGCGCTTAAGCCTGATGCCTTAATTATGGCAGACCCCGGTTTAATTCACTGGGTGCGTGAACGCTGGTCTGAGATGCCGATTCATCTTTCTGTACAAGCCAATACGGTGAATTATGCCACTGTGCAATTTTGGAAAGCGATAGGTTTAACGAGGGTAATTTTGTCGCGTGAATTGTCTTTAGATGAAGTCGAAGAAATTCGCCAAACTTGCCCCGATATTGAATTAGAAGTGTTTGTACACGGCGCGTTGTGCATTGCTTATTCAGGGCGTTGTTTATTATCAGGTTATATGAATCATCGCGATTCTAATCAAGGCAGTTGCACCAATGCCTGTCGTTGGAATTACGAATTGCATCCTGCGACCGAACAAGCTTCAGGCGACATTCAACAATATCGCCCCGAGCCACAATTAGGCGCGGGCAAAACCGTAGAACAAGTATTCTTGCTTGAAGAAGGACAGCGTCCCGGTGAATTCATGCCAATTTTTGAAGATGAACACGGCACTTATATCATGAACTCCAAAGACTTACGTGCGGTGCAACATGTTGCGCGGCTGGTCAATATGGGCATCGATTGCCTGAAAATCGAAGGGCGCACCAAATCGCATTACTACGTGGCACGCACGGCACAAGTGTATCGCCAAGCGATTGATGATGCTGTGATTGGCAAATCCTTTGACATGCGGCTCATGGATGAATTGGAAAAATTGGCAAGCCGTGGCTATACCGAAGGTTTCTATCGTCGCCATGTGCATGATGAATATCAGAATTATTTAACAGGTTCGTCGGTGGGTGAAAATCAGCAGTTTGTGGGCGAGGTGTTAAAACACGATTTGAGCACAGGTTTAATGGAAATCGAAGTGAAAAATCGTTTCCTCGTCGGCGATCATTTAGAACTGATGTTGCCACAAGGCAATGTGCATTTTAATTTGGCAGCGATGCAAAACATGCGCGGTGAAACGGTGGAAATTGCACCCGGTTCAGGGCACACGATGCGGATTTCTTCACCAATTCAAGAAGATGCAACAGGTGGTTTGTTGTTGCGTTATTTGCCGAATGTGTCATAGCCTCCCCCTTTGACAAAGGTGAAAGGAGGGGGATTTAAGTTAAAGTAGGTTGGGTTAGCCTAAGCTAACCCAACGAAAATAAAGGAGTTGGGTTGCCGTTGGCAGCCCAACCTACGAGGCTTTGACAAAGGGGAAAGGAGGGAGATTTAAGATCGTGGCAATTATAGAGATGTTTAAATCCCCCCAGCCCCCTTTTTCAAAGGGGGCGAAAAAATATTTAATCTTTAGCCCCCTTTAGGGGGTTGGGGGCTTCAGTTAATCTTTTAACATAAAATTAATACAATCATGAATAAACTAGATGAACTAAAACAAAAGCTTGATTCATTAGCAGACCCGATTAATCAGCAACAAACACAAGGCTTTTTCAAAACAGGCAAAGGTGACTATGCGGAAGGTGATATTTTTCTCGGCATTAGAACGCCCATGTTGCGCAAGTTGGCGGCACAATATCAGGATTTAAGCCTTGATGATGCTGAACAATTATTGCAAAGCCCCATCCATGAACAGCGTTCCATCGCGTTAATGCTCTGGGTAGCACAATTTCCCAAAGCTGATAAAACTCAACAACAGCGGCTTTTTGAACGTTATTTGCAAAATACAAAGTTTATTAATAATTGGGATTTAGTTGATATTTCTGCGCCCACCTTAGTAGGGCAATATTTATTAGAAAAAGAGCGAGAAATTCTTTACAAATTAGTTGCCAGTGAATCTTTATGGGAACGCCGCATTGCCGTGGTTGCAACACTCACTTTCATTCGTCACCAGCAATTTGAGGATATTTTAAAATTTGCAAAATTATTGTTAAATGAACCTCATGATTTAATTCATAAAGCGGTGGGTTGGATGTTGCGAGAAGTTGGAAAACAGCATTTAAGTGTTTTAAAAGCTTTTATTGATGAATATGATACCCAACTGCCCCGCACGACTTTGCGTTATGCAATCGAATATTTTGATGAAGAACAGCGTCAATTTCATCTGAAAAGGAAAAAAGTATGTTAATTTCACCTTTAATGCACCGCGAACTTGAAAAAACGCAGGAAAATCCACGCTTAGTTTTAGCATCAACCTCAGCATTTCGGAAAAGTTTATTAGAAAAGCTTGGCGTGCCCTTCGTGTGTTTTTCCCCTGAAGTTGATGAAACTGCCTTACCCGCCGAAAAACCTAGCGCACTTGTGCGCCGCCTTTCTGAAGCCAAAGCCCGCGCCGCTACGGCTAAATTCCCCCATGCTTTAGTGATTGGTTCGGATCAGGTGGCGGTGATTGGCGAGCGCATTTTAGGCAAATCCCACACCCACGAACGTGCAATTGAGCAATTACGCGCTGCCAGTGGGCAAGTGGTCGAATTTCTCACGGGTTTATGTGTGTTTAATACCGCAACAAATCATGCACAAATTGAAGTTATTAGTTTTAAAGCGCATTTTCGAGCTTTAACGGATAGTCAAATCGAAAATTATTTAGTCAAAGACCAGCCTTACAATTGTGCTGGCAGTTTTAAATCAGAAAGTTTAGGTATTGCCTTACTGGAAAAAATGGAAGGTGATGACCCGAATGCACTGATTGGTTTGCCTTTAATCCGCTTAACTCGTTTATTAGAAAATGAAAATTTTGCGGTTATTTAAGTCTTTTTAACTTTAGGATGTGAAACAGATGAAAAAATTGTTATGGGGTCTCTTTGGAAGCCTATTATTGAGTCAATTTACCTATGCCGCGCCAACTTGCCAAACGCCGCAAAAAATCCCCGCTAATAAAATCGAGAATGTAGATTGTAAAAGCGATGCAAAGCCTGATTATTACTTGTTTTCACTGTCATGGTCGCCTGAACATTGTTCAAAATCACGCGACGCATTTCAGTGTGGTTTGAATAAGTTTGATTTCGTGGTGCACGGCTTATGGCCTCAGTCTAGCACAGCGCGTGACCCGAAATGTGGAAATCCTCGGCACTGTGGTGCGAGTTTGGTCGATGATGAGACTATTAAGCAGAATTTGTGTCTCGTGCCTGGCGTACGTTTGATTCAAGGCGAATGGCAAAAGCACGGTACTTGTGCGTTTACCACGGCAAAAGAGTATTACGCAAAAATTCGCGAATTATGGGAAGGTTTAAATAAACCCAATATGCAACAATTGGTAAAAGACAAGGGTGAGAAATTGACGGCGGGCGATGTCAGTGACCAATTTGTTGCGCTGAATAGCAAATTGGGGCTGAAAAGTGAGTTTGTCAAAGTGAAAACCGTGGACGGTTATTTGAGTGAAGTGCAAATTTGCTACGATTTGAAATACAAGCCGATGGAATGTAAGTTTGGCGGGGTTTCGAGCAAGCAACGGATTAAAGTGCGCTAAGCTTTTTAGATTGAATGAGGGTTTTGCCCTAAATTGGGGCAATACTCTCAAGTTGTGAAAAACAGGTATATCTTAGCAATTAAATCAACTAATTGGCTTTTCTAAAGCATTAAAAATCTCAAGCAGGTTTTCGAGCGCGGCGGTGGTAAAAACATCATTTAATTGTGCGATAAATTATTTTTATGGTTTATATTCAATCAGTTAAATATTAAAGTGTATTTCTTATTTAAAAACTCAAATTATTTAAAACTAGACCTTATTATGATAAATGCTGAAATTTGTTAATTTTATGTCGCAAAGCATTAGTAAATTGTACGCGCTTAGGCTATATTATCAAACCCACTCTAATTAGATGTAGTTTCCCTGGAGGATTATTTATGGCTTGTACTTCAATGATTAATGTTGCGATTCACCCTCATCATGAAGTCTTTGGGACCAATTTTAAGAACGCATTGGTCGCAAAAGAATGGAAACATGGTCCTGAAGATAAGATTACTTCTCTGGACGGCAGAGTGATTGGGATTGATATTCCAGGTTGTTTTTGGAAACAAGCAGACCATGCCATTGACCCCAATAAAGAAATTGTGGAAGTGCTCAATATTGCTAATAAGGGTATTGAATACGAAGTGTTAAAACTCGAAGTCCATGTGATGGCGAGCGTGGCTTGTGATGGCGGCTTAGCCAAAGTGTTCGGTAAAATCTACCGTTTCGGCGTGAATAAATAACCTCCCCCCGACGCGCCCCTGAAGACGCGTCTGTCTCGTTGCGATTTAGATAGAGATAGCCGTCTTCAAATTCTCAATATTCCCACAAGATAAATTTGCAGGGATTGCTTTGCGCATTTGTTGTGGTGGGGGTAATTGTAAATTCTGCATAATCTCCAAAAACTCGGCTTCCGACAACTTGAAACGCGGGTTACGCTGCTTTTCTTGGGCAACGCTGGAAACATGCCGTCCTTCATAATCATGTCCTGGATAAATCAAGCTTTCATCGGGCAGGGTGAAAACCTTGTTCCAAATGCTGTGATATAAATCTTTGGGGTCTCCCATCGCAAAATCAGTACGCCCGCAACTGTCAATCAGCAAAGCATCTCCTGAAAAGATCATCAGTTGTGTGCCATTATCGACTATGTAAGCATGGTGATTTGCGGTGTGTCCGGGGGTGTGTAAGGAATGAATCAGCACACTGCCAATTTGTAAGGCTTCGCCTTCTCGCATTCCAATATCGACACAACGTAATTTTTCCAAGGCAGGCGCGGCAATTTGGCTACCTAAACGCGTTTTTAAGGCGCTCGCACTGGTTAAATGATCAGCGTGGAGGTGCGTTTCAATACTGTAGCGCAGGGTTAAATTTAATTCTGCAAGCAGATTTAAATCACGCTCAAACGTGTCTAATACGGGGTCAATTAGCACCGCTTCCCGTGTGAGAGGACATGCCAATAAGTAAGTGTAACTGCACGAAATTTCTTCAAAAAGCTGCTTGAATATCATGATACTTACCTCAGTTTTTAGTGATGCTCTGTGAGATAAGCATAAGCGATCTTTAAAGTTTTTCGATATAACAAATTAAAATTTAAGTCTTTTTTGAGATATATGGTAGATAAAGCGCGATAATTGCGGGGCGAGATTTTTACGGGGGAGTTTGTAGATTCAGAACTGACAGTCTTCAAAAGACTGCCAGCCCTAAAAATGAAAAACTAGAAAAACATGGAAATATCTAACAGAATTTTCTGAATATCTTCAACGCCACCCTCATAAGCACGGGTCTTGGCTTCAGTGGCAATTTTCTGCAACACTTTGCCATCAGCATCTTTACCATAGCCAATAGGAAACACCAAAATCGAATTACTTTCAGTGGCGCGGATGGTATTGAGCACTTCTTCTAAACGCTTGCTGCTTGAGGTATCTTGACCATCGCTTAACACCACAATCGCGGAAATTTTGCCGTCGCTGGCGTTCTTTTTCAGGAATTGGTGACTTTGAAAAATCGCGTCATATAATGCCGTGTCGCCACTGGCATATAAACCACTAATCCGCTTGTTAATTTCTTCACGATTTTCTTTCAAGGATTTTTGCTGTAACAACCACGTGACTTCCTTATTGAAAGTCAGCACTGACACAGTTTCGTTGTCACCCATCGTGTTAATAAAATCCACTGCTGCGGTGCGTGCATTGTTAATTTTCTCGCCGCGCATGCTGCCCGAAATATCCAAAGCTAACACCACATTGGCATGATGTTTACGTTCCGTCCATAAACCGTTCAGCATTTCGTTAATCACATAACTGGATGGGGTTTCTAAAATTGCGTTGGGTTCACTGGCATTCACGCCATGTTCTGCATCAAACGGGGCTTTCAAAGTAAGGCTACTGTCTGCGGGACGGAAACCATAAGCTATGGCTTTTTCTTGGGCAGGACGTGACAACAAATATTTAATATAAACTTGGGCAGCTTCGCGATGCACCGGTGTAACCCATTCCCGTTCCACAATTCCAATCGGATGATTTGCCCAGAACGTGCCTTCTTTGGGGTAAATGGCGACGATGGGAAACGGTGCATCTTTATATTGTGCGCCATAGGATTCAATCACCATGTTTTCATACAAGACCGCTGCACTTAAAAATTCAGGGCCTGCATTAAACATTTTTCTGCCAAAAAAGCCCGTGGATTCACCATAATGCACCACTGATTTTTGAATAGATTCCACATATTTACGCACATCATCTTTATTGACATCGGCTAAATCTAAGCCTTTTTTCTTGCCCGCGCCTGCATACACTTGGGCAATTAACGCCGCTAAACCGCTGTTGCTGAATTTGGGATGGGTATGTCCGAATTTGAATTTACCCCATTCCGCATGACCAAAGCGTTTCCAGCCTTCGGGGTCGTCGGACATGTTGAAAATTTCTTCCCAACCAATCGCCTTTTTACCCCAACCCAAGGCTTCTGCCATCGGTTTCCACATCGCAATCACCACCGGTGAATGCACCAATTCGCGCGAATCGCTGATTAAAATACCGCCCATTTTTTCTTTAGATTCCGCATTTGCCAATTCAATGAATAAATCTGAGGCGGGGCTGACGATATGCGCTTTGTATTCGCCATTCAACAACTTTTTAATCGTGGCATCGCCTGAGCCTGTGGGCGTTGCGGTGATTTTAATACTGCTGCCATCTGCAAGCTTGGGCGCGCTTTTATTAAACTGTTCAGTGACTTCGCTGATCCATTTCTCTTTTTCAGAGCTATAAATAAGAGAAAGTGAGATTTCACGCGCCTGCGCCCCGACTGCACATAGCAGCAACAGGCTTAGCACAAGTTTGACGAGGTATTTTTGCATGGGGTATTTCCTCTGGTTAGGATAGTGCTTTAACTGCGAAAACAAGATGGGTAGGGTGTATAGAACCGATTTTAAATCATTTCTATTCTTAAAGTTAAGCTTCAAGCTGGACAGTTTATGTTATCAAAAGAGCTGATTGTAGGCGCGAATTTATTCACATCACGCTCTCGAATTGAATTCAACGCAATTAGGACTGGCAGTGCTACGAGCACTGTCAGTCCTTAAACGCCCACCCTAGAAGTAGGTTGGGTTAGCCTAAGCTAACCCAACGAAAGGAGTTCAGTTGGGTTGCCGTTGGCAGCCCAACCTACGAGGCTTAATGGCGGTGACGCGGGAGCGTTGGAACGAGATAAATTCTGACTCGGAGTTTTCACTTAAGTTCCCGCTGCTTTTCCACTAGCAAGCACTGTTTTAATAACACTGACTCCTGCATTATTTGTTGCATTAAGGCATCAATCTCCGCCAGACTATTTTGCTGTGCCAACTCTTCCAAGTGTTTGCAGTGCAATACCAAATGTTTCGCGCCTAAATTAGCACTTGCCCCCTTCAATTTATGCGCTTGTAAATATAAATTACGTGCATTTCCTGAATCCGCTGCCTGCTGTAAAGTTTCAAGATAATGCGGCAACTCCTGTAAATATAAATCGATTAACCAATTAATGCTGCCCATTTGGCTATCAGCACGCAAATTTGCCAACAAATTTTGATCTAAAGTTTCCACAACTTCCTGTGCTGATTCGGGGGCAGGTAGATTTTTGTGAACTAGATAATCTGCCTCATTGGGGCGCAACCAACGTTCCAACACGGGACGCAACTTTGCCAAAATAATCGGTTTGGTGAGAAAATCATTCATTCCCACCGCTAAACAACGCTCTTTGTCGCCCTGCATTGCGTTGGCAGTCAATGCCACAATCGGCACGGGTGAACGTTGCAGCTTGGTTTCAAATTGACGAATTTGTCGGCTGGCATCAAACCCATCCAAATTAGGCATGTGGCAATCCATTAAAATCAGGTCAAAATGGGCATTTTGCACGGCATGCACGGCTTCTAAACCATCTTTAGCAATCAACACCGTACAGCCCAATTGTAACAACATATCACGGGCAATTTCTTGATTAATCAAATTATCTTCGACCAATAAAATTTGGAAATCGCCTAACTTGGCAAAAATCGCTTTTTGTAAACGTTGGGGTGAAGCGGTACTCGGCACTTTGTGATGCACTTGTAGCAAGGCGTGACGCAAATCACTTTGTCGAATGGGTTTATTAATGTAGCTCGCAAGGCATTGTAATTGGGAAGCTTCCACAGTTTGCTGCAAAGAAGTCAGCATAATAATCGGCACACGGCTTAAACTCGGATGCGTCTTAAATTGCTGCAAGACTTGGGTGTAATTGAGCTGGGGAATATGGTTGTCTAATAAAATCACATCGGGCTGTTGTTTGAGAAATGGATGAGTTTGCGCCAGCAAGGCATGTACGGCTTCAGCGGACTCGAATACACAGACAGACATCTCCCAAGCTTCCAACTCGCGGCGCAAAATCGCCGCATTTTTGGGATAGCTATCCATGATTAACGCGCGCATGCCCTTCAACAAGCAAGTGGAAGGCAGGCTACAAAAAGGCGCGGTATCGGCTTTATCTAAAGGTAATTCCAGCCAGAAGGTGCTGCCTTGATTGGGAACGCTGTGCACGCCAATGCTGCCGCCCATCATTTCAATCAGGCGTTTTGAAATCACCAAACCCAGCCCCGTGCCCCCATATTGCCGACTGATTTCCGCACTGGCTTGGGAGAAGGGTTTGAATAAATTGGCGCGTAATTGTGCGCTGATGCCGATGCCAGTATCACTCACCGCGACTGCAAAACAAAACTGGGTTTCCCGTTCTTCAGCAAGACTGAGTTGTAAGCACACCTCGCCACGCTGGGTAAATTTCACAGCATTGCCGATGAGATTATTTAAAATTTGGCGCAGCCGATTGACATCGCCGCATACGCGCTGCGGTAATTGTGGGGGCAAATCGCAGACAATATTCAAGCCTTTGCGTTGGGCTGCGGGGGCAAAAAAGCTGATCACATCTTCAAATAAACCTCGTAAGTCAAATTCAAGATTATCTAAAACTAACTTGCCTGCTTCGATTTTGGAAAAATCCAAAATATCGTTAATGACCGTGAGCAAGGTTTCGCCCGAGGTATGAATCATTTCCACATAATGCGCCTGTTGTGGAGAAAGTTCGGTTTGCGAGAGCAATTGCGTGACCCCAATCACCCCATTCATGGGCGTGCGAATTTCGTGGCTCATCGCGGCGAGAAATTCACTCTTAGAACGATTGGCGATTTCAGCGGCTTCTTTGGCGCGGTGCAGTTCAGTTTCGACCCGTTTGCGTTCCGTGATGTCGGTGGCTAAGACCAGCGTGCCCATCAGTTTGCCCGCTTGATTTAATAAAGGCGAATATTGAATTTCTAAAATGAGCCGCTTTTTGTTAAAACTGATGGTGCAACTGAAGGTTTCCCCTTGCAATGCGCGCTGGGTATTTTCAATGATTTCAGGAAAATGCTGGTATTGTTTAAAAATCGATTTGCCCAGCAGATTTTGTTCACTCAATCCTAAAGCTTCTAAACCTTTGCCGCGCAACACGGTGAAAATGCCTTCTTTGTCCAAGGCAAACAGTACAATCGGCAAATTATTGGTGAGGGTTTGTAGCCGTTGTTCGCTTTCACGCAGTGCGTCTTCTGCCTGTTTACGCGCGGTAATATCCCGCAAGGTCACCATCGTGACGCTTAAATTTTCCCAGATTAATTCGGTCAACTGCATTTCACAAATGTGCAGCTCGCCTTTGCGGTCAATTAATTCTTGTTGTTGATGCGTATTTATCGCATGCGCAAACGGGCAATGAGTGCCGGTCAATTCGCCATTGGCAACATTGTATAAACGTTCTGCGGCGGGATTGGCAAAACAGATTAAATCGTTGGGATCAATAATTAAAATCGCATCGTGATTATTTTCAATGATGGTGCGAAATTTGGTTTCACTGAGTTGTAAAGACTGTTTAATTTGTTGGCGCAATAAAGCTCCACGCATGCTGTCGCCCACCAAGCCCAAACTGAAAATTTCGTGGGTGGTCCATTCGCGCTGCTGTTCTGCCATTTCTAGAATAATGCAGCCCCAAAAGTCACCCTTAAAGTGAATGGGAATGATTAATAAACTGCTGATTTGCTGTTGTTCTAAAAACAGGCGAATAAATTCAGCATTATTGGTTTGAGTGCTGACTAAAACGGCTTGATTTTCGAGTAATTTTTGATGCCATTCGGGTAAATGGTGCACATAACTGAGTTGGTGGAAATGTCGTGGATTATCCGAAGTTTGCGATGCTTTAATCCATGCGCAACGTTGAAACATTAATACATCTTGCTGTTCGGATAAGTATTGATTTTCGATTAAATAAGCGCGATCCACTTCCAATAAGATGCCTAAGGCTTCTAAAGCTTGCGTGATTGCTTGATCATAATTGGGAATGGTGAGCAGTAAGTGGGTGATTTGGGCTATTTTACGCAGGAATTGTTCTTGTTGTTGCAGTCGTTGCTTGCTGAGTTTGTGCTCGGTAATGTCGCTGCTTGTGCCAATCACCCGATAAGCTTTGCCATGCGCATCGAGCAGGGCTTCGCCCCGTTCCAACATCCACAACACCCGTCCATCGCGATGAATCATGCGGTGTTCAACTTGATATGCCTGACTGTGCCCTGATAAGTATTGTTTAAATGCTTGTTTGATAAAATCAATATCGTCGGGATGCACTAAAGATAACCAAGTGCTTAACTTATCTTGTAATTCATCTTCTTGATAGCCGAGTAATTGTTTAATGCTGTCGTCAATATAAAAATATTGGGTGCTGATATTCCAATCCCACACCCCTGTTTTGCCCGCGTGGGTGGCGAGACTATAGCGTTCTTGGCTTTGCTTTAAGGCTTGTTCTTGTTGTTTGCGCTCGGTGATGTCATAGGCAATTTCAAGGCGCACTAAGCGTCGATCGACCCAATAAATGGCGCGTGAGTGAATCGAATACCATCTTCCTGTAATATTATTCCGTGATTCATGTACTTGTACAGTGGATGACTTCATGTCTGCATAGGCGCGTAATTGATTGCAAAACTTTTGCATCGGGTATTTTGGGTTGTAACACGGAGCCGTGCCGTCCTTCCAAAATACTTTCCAACAGAATTTTCCAATAATATCCCCAAAAGTATCCTGTCCGTATTTATTCACATATAAAATTTCATAGGTTTCCATGTCGGCGACATAGACCAGCGCGTCCAAACTGTCGAGTACCCGCAACAAACGTTCATGGGCGGCGTGGCTTTCTTGCTCGATGCGTTTGCGCTGACTGATTTCACGGGAAACTGAAAGCACTTCGGGTAAACTGGATGAGAAATCAGCGGGTAAAATGCGATTCGTGGTTTCAAACCATAAATACGCGCCATTTTTATGACGCATTCGATAAGTGAATGTCAAATGCGCATTTTTTTCTGAGGGAATACGATAGGCAGCCGTCACTTGGGCAAGGTCATCAGCATGCACAAATGAATAAAGACTGCGATCTAAGAGTTCTGCGGGCGTATAGCCCAATAAATACGAGCAAGCAGGCGACACATAACGATAAATGCCTTGTAAAGTATGGCGCGAAATCATATCTGTCGAATGTTCTGCTAATAAACGATAATTCGCCTCACTGTGCCGTAAATCAATTTCTAAGCGTTTATAATCACTAATATCTTGTAGAATCCCTTCTAAATATTTAATCTTATTATGTGTGTCAAGATAGACGCGTAAATACATATTAATAAACAGAACTTGTCCCGAACGGTGATAATGTTCGACTTCAAAAAGCTGCATAATTCCATCTGAATTGCGCATAACGTCTAAAATATGTTGTCGCTGTTCAGGATGTACATAAAGTTGGCGTTGAATGCTGACCACTTCTGTTTGAAATTCTTCAGCGGATTCATAACCATACATCATCGCCAAGGCATTGTTGACTTTGAGGACTTTGCCCTCTGGCGTGGAGCGAAATACACCTAATAAATTTTGCTCAAATAATAATTCATGATAATGGTTTTCTTCGTTAATATCCGTTGTATTTTTATTTGGTTGATGTGAATATAAGCTAATATCAGTAAGTTGCGCATAAAATCCCCTTGCGGTGCGGGTGGCTTGCCATAACAAGGGAGCAAAATTTCCGCGTTGATTGCAACAACGGAGTTCAAATTGCGTGGTATAGCCTGCGGCGGCTTGGTGGATGGCTTGCAGTTGTTGAGAAAAAATATCCCAATCTTCGGCAAAGATAACGTGACTTAAATCCCCAGCAGTTAATGCAAGCAAGGGGGCGCAACAGGGCGTTTTTTCAAGTAATTCCCCCTGAAAATTGACGAAACACAGGCTTGCATAGGGGAGTGTAGCGAGTGACAACTCACCTGCCTGTGGTTTAGTTTCCATGCTGCATGTCCTTTGATGTAAATATCACTTAAAACAAGCTGTCCACTTTAAAAGACAGTTTTGAAAAATATAAGTATTGAAATCATATTGTATTTGTAGACAGCTAGCAAAATATCTGCCGTCTGTTCAATTATAGGTAGATTCTGGGACTTGTCATGGGCTTGAATTTGGGAAAAACGCCGCGACTTTCTAAGAATTATGCACCGAAGCGCATGTATCAACGCGGCTTCTGTGCTAGATTATTCCATCACCCGCGCCGCTGAGATCGTGAATGTTTACAGAGGCGTTTTTGAAACTGTTGAAATTATGACTTTTTGCATTGAAATGCTGGAGAAATTATGTCCTTGATTCGTGCTTTTGCAGGCTTACGTCCGCAGCCTGAACATACTGCTGCCGTTCTCGCCCCGCCCTATGACGTTTTGAGCAGCGATGAGGCGCGAAGTATGGTAGCAAATCGTCCTTATAGCTTTTTACATATTTCTAAGCCAGAAATTGATTTACCTCCCGCAACAGACCCTTATAGCTCCGCTGTCTATGCCAAAGGGGCAGAAAATTTACAAAGCTTAATCGCCGCCCACATTCTGAAAGCCGACGCACAACCTTGTTATTATTTATATGCCTTGCAAATGGGCGCGCATCGCCAAATCGGTTTGGTGGCAGTGGCAAATGTCGCTGACTATGACAGCAATCGCATTCGTAAACATGAATTAACCCGCCCTGATAAAGAAGATGATCGGGTGCGCCAAATCGATGCACTGAATGCGCAAACAGGCCCTGTGTTTTTGGCATATCAGCAACATACGGGCTTAGATGAATTAATGGCGCGGGTTTGTGCGACTAAACCTGAAGTCGACGTTACTACGCCTGATGGAATTATTCATCAATTGTGGGTAATTGCGGATGCCGCAGAGCTTGATTACATTACGCAAAATTTCGACCAAATGCCGCAGCTTTATATTGCTGATGGTCATCACCGCTCCGCTGCCGCCTCACGGGTTGCTGCACAGCGTCGCGCCAGCAATCCTCATCACACGGGCGAGGAAGCTTATAATTATTTCTTGGTGGTCATTTTTCCCGATAACCAATTGAAAATTTTAGATTATAATCGGGTAATTAAAGATTTAAATGGCTTAACTGCGCCTGAATTTTTGGCAAAATTATCCCCTGCTTTCAGCGTCACCCCAAGTGCAGAAATCGTGAAGCCACAGCAAGCGGGTGAATTTGGGATGTATCTCGCAGGACAATGGTATTGTTTGAAAATTCAATCCAGCTTAATTCCAAGCGACCCCGTGGCAAGTTTGGATGTGAGTTTGTTGGCGGATAATTTGATCGCTCCCGTTTTGGGCATCACTGACCAGCGTCGCGACAAACGTATTGATTTCGTGGGCGGAATTCGGGGCTTGGGTGAATTAGAAAAGCGGGTGAATAGTGGAGAAATGGCAGTGGCGTTCGCGCTACATCCCACCAGTATGCACGCGTTGATGGCGGTTGCTGACGCAGGGCAAATCATGCCGCCTAAGTCGACGTGGTTTGAACCTAAATTGGCAGATGGCTTGGTTTCGCATTTGTTGTAAGCCAGTTAAGCTTTTAAAGAAGCCCCTAAATCCCCTAAAGGGGACTTAAAACCGCTTTAATCTTTATCTTTAGCCCCCTTTAGGGGGTTGAGGGCTTTCTTTAAAGCAACTTTGAGACTTTCCTCGGGGGCTTTCTTCAAGCCCACTTTGAGACTCTTCCATTTAAAAATATTAACCCATTAAAATTATTAGCATTTCTCTGAGGTTTAATGACTATGCTTTGTGGGAGCAGTCTCGTGACGATGGGCGATTTTAAAAATATTAAACCCACACGCCAACATCACAATCGCGCCTTGCAAACCGACGGTTAAAAAGTAGAGTAATTGCAAAATAATAGAATATGCCACAGCGGGAGCTTGAGGCTGACTGTATAATTGCAGGGCTAAAATACAGGCAACTTGATACACCCCTAAATATCCCGGTGCTGAGGGTAATGCCGCACCAATTGTAATAAATACCCCGACTGTCACCGCTGTTTCTAGGGGTAAATCCCAGCCAAAAGCAAACATCACCTGCCACATCCAGAAAAAATCGATACTGAAAGCCAAAACACTGAGTAGCACAATTAATAGCGGATGTGGCGAACTGCGGAATACCCGCACCCCATCTAAACCATGAATTAGCCATTCTTGCATCCTAGGAAAGCGTTTCCAAAATGCGCCCTGTTCCACCCAGACATGCAAAGATTCCACGTAAATCACCATCAATAATAAACTACTGATAGCCACACTAGAAACGCCCAAAATGCTGTATTCCATTTTTTCAACCAGCATCGGGTCAAGATGACCTCGGTGTAGCCATAGCACTAACAGCGATGCAAATCCCAGCATAATCACATCTAAAATTCGATCAATCACCGAGCTGCTCAGCACGTTGCCAAAACGCAAGCCTGTGAGATGTTGTAAGGTGATAATCCGTAGAATTTCGCCCGCGCGCACGGGATAAATCATATTGCCTAAGTAACCAATATTGGTCGCCTGCCACACATATTTAAACTGCTGAATTTTCAAACCTGTGATTAAATGCCAGCGCAAACCCCGCACGGCAACACTGAGCAAAATCAAGAGCGCACTCACCCCCAAAATCGGCAAATGCAATTGACTAAAGCTTGCTTGAAATGCGTTCCAATCCAGACGGCTAAACACCACCACCAATAACAACAGGCTTAATAATGAGCCTGATAAAACCATCCAATATTTTTTACGTGTCATGCGTTTAATAATCTAGGGTGAAGGGGGCAAATGTTTCAGTAATTCACGAATGGGTTCTGCTTGTGGGTCTAAGCTCAGTGCTTTTTCCAATGCCAGACGGGCTTCCTGTATTTTTCCTTGGTCAATATAAGCTGAGCCAATACGATAATATAAGATTTCGGGGGCGATCCCAAAATCCGCTTGTTTCAGCAAATGAACAAAAATTTTTAAGGCAGGTTCAGGTTTACCCGTGTTGGCGTAACATTGTGCAAGATTATACAGGGTCAGCCCTCCAGAGCTATCATGCAATGCAGCGCGTTCAAGGTTTGCAATAGCCTGATCGTAATCCTGCGGCGTAAATTGCGATTGAAGATAGGGCGGAGCAAGACATTCCCACAGCTCCAAAGTTTTCACGCGATCCCCCATTTTTAAATACACCTTGCCCAGACTGACTTGCGGATGTGAATGCGCTGGGGAAAAATTATGCACATACGTCCAAAATACTAAATCATTACGCCAGATTTCACTTTGTTTCACCGTCATATAACTGAAACCTATGCTAAGCAGTAAGATTCCAAGCCCTGTAAACTGCCGCCACAGCCTTTTTTGATGCCACAGCCCAATGATTGCAAAAATTGCGATTAATAAATAAAACGGCAAGGTTGGGAAATAAGCATAGCGATCCGCCGCTGCCTGTGAACCCACTTGAATTAAACCTAATACAGGTAATAAGCTGATAAAGTAAAATAACCCAATGATTAACCAATAAAATTTCCCTTTACGCCAAGCATAAAAGCTTAGGAAGCTAATCAGGGCAATTGCAAAAATAGGCACATACGCCAATGGATTTTTCAGTAAACTTAAATCTAAGGGATAAAATGGTGATAAACCCAGCGGTAACAAAAATTTTGACAAATACAATAAGAGACTATTGCAAGCATTCACAATTCGCAGTTCTAGGCTAACTTGTACGAAAGATGCAATAAATTCAGCATGATGTTGAGCCTTCAGGGTTAAGAAAGCACTTAACCCACTGCCTAAGAAAAAAGGGATTTTCTCAAGTCCTAATTTGATTAAAGACTCCTTTTTAAGACTTGCAGTGAACAGCGTTCTATGCAATGGGTAAATATCTAACAACAACAAAATGACAGGTAAAGTCACTGCCATCGGTTTTGCCATCAGTGCCAAGCAAAAACATAAAAAGCTTATAAAATAATCACGTCCGCGTCGGGTTTGCACATAGTTAAGATAAGTGAAAATTGTGAGTAAACTGAAAAATAAAGAAAGTACATCTTTACGTTCTGCAATCCACACCACAGATTCGATATGTTGTGGATGGATTCCGAACCAAAAAGCCGCCAAAGCTGCTATCCAAAAAATTTTCCATTCTGAAAGTGAAATACTTATTTGTTCGCGAACACCCTGTAAATTCAAAATACGCATTGATAATAGAAAAAATAAAACGGTATTTGCACTGTGCCACAGTAAATTAGTGAGATGAAAACCCCAAGCATTTAAGCCAAAAATGGCATAATCCAGTGCGTAAGAAAACCATGTTAATGGATGCCAGTTTCCCATATAAAAACTGGTCATCATTTCGTGTAAATTCGCCCAAGTAATGGCTTGAATCATCGGCACGCCCATCAAATAAGCACGGGTATCCCATGATAAAAAATCATATTCTAAGCTGGGGTAATAAATTCCAAAACTGACCAAAAATAACAAACTACTCATAAAAAAGTAGGGAAACCGTGAAAATATTAACATTAAGTTAAATACCTGTATAAATATGCGTTTAATTTGAAAATTATGTTATATCGCCGTAAAAATATCAGAAATATTGCAGTTTAGACAACGGCTGCAATCAAGTTTAAAAGCCGCTGTAATGCGCCCCGATTTTGTTCCACAAAAGCTTTACCACGCGCCCCTGTTGCTTGGCGAAATTCTGGCTGTTGTGCATAGTTCAACACTTGCTCAGTTAATTCTTGCATATCATGCACTTTAACTGCGGCATGTTCTGATAATAAACGCTGACTTATTTCTTTAAAATTGAAAATATGTTCCCCAAAAATGACAGGTAAGCCCAAAGCAGCAGGTTCTAATAAATTATGTCCACCCGTGGGAACTAAACTTCCACCCATAAAAGCAATATCTGAGGCGGCAAATAACAGCATTAATTCGCCCATCGTGTCGCCCAAATAAATCGCTGTTTCTGAATCAGCAATTTCACCCAAGCTACGACGTTTAAACTTTAAATCCACTTGTTTACAAAGGGTTGCCACGGCATTAAAACGTTCTGGGTGGCGTGGAACAAGAATTAATAATAAATGAGGGACTTTGGCACGGATTTGCTGAAAAGCCGCTAAAATAATTTCATCTTCGCCCGCATGCGTGCTCGCGGCAATCCACACCACCCGTTCGCCAAAGTGCTGGCGCAGAACTAGCCCTTGTTGTTGCAGTGTGGGCGATAATTCTAAATCAAATTTAATACTGCCTATCACTTTTAAAATTTCAGCCGCCGCCCCCAATTGCTGGAAACGTGCGGCTTCTTCCTCAGTTTGCACCGCAATGCAGTGTAAACTTTGCAGCGCGGGACGAATGAGTTTCACCACACGTTGATAGCCTGCTGCGGAACGCGCAGACAAGCGTGCATTGGCTAAAATCACAGGAATTTCATATTGTTGACAAACATGTAATAAATTCACCCACAATTCAGTTTCCATCAAAATTAATAAACGCGGTTGCACTGCTTTTACAAAACGCTGCATTGCGATGGGTAAGTCATAAGGCAAATAGACGTGACTGACTTGTCCCGCAAATGTCGCCTGCACACGCGCTGAGCCTGTGGGCGTGGTGGTGGTGATTAAAATCGGTAATTCGGGATATTGGGTTAATAAAGCTTTGATTAAGGGTTGAGCTGCTTGAAACTCACCGACAGAAACGGCGTGTATCCAAATGCCATGCGGGGCTATGTTGGGCAAGGTGAAAGCAAATCGTTCGCCCCAGCGTTGCCAATAAGCGGGCGCACGTCTGCCACGCCATAACAGGCGTAAACACACTAAAGGCATTAATAAATAAAGCAAAATACTGTAGACAATACGCAATGTTAACCCTCTGTTTTATACCCTTAGGAGGTTCGCAGTTTAAAGCAGCTCCTAAATCCCCTAAAGGGAATTTCAAAGCGTTTTAATCTTTATCTTTAGCCCCTTTTAGGGGGGGGCCGAGGAGAGTCCCAAAATTGCTTTAAAAAAAGCCCCCAACCCCCTAAAGGGGGCTAAACCTAAAAGTTTTTGTCTTCAAAGTCCCCTTTAGGGGATTTAGGGGCTGCTTTAGCGGTTAATACCTATTTGATGACAGGCCCTAGCTTAAAATGTAAGATTCCAAATAGATTCTATAAATGCCCCGCTTCCAATAAAGGCGTGAGCCAATAATGTAAGCCCGTGTCTGCAAACTCTTCCTTCAAAGCCTGGATAATATTTTTTAACAAGGGCAGTTGTGCGTGAATTTGAAACAGCAGGCGGTGTTGTCGCCCCGTCACTTGCTCAGACAAACTTAAATGTGAACCCATGACACCATGTCCATCAATCGACATGGAAGTAAAGCCCGTCAGACCTTCACAACCTAATAACCAGTCAATCACCAGTTCTTCTTGGGCGGGTTTGCATACAATCGCTAATAAATACTCATTCATTTCCTGCATTTTTAAACCTTGCGCATGAACGCGGTGAGGGGTTAATAATAGACTATGCTTTTTAGCATAAGTTTATAAACTTAATTGTGGCTGAAAACTTGCACAGCCAGCGCAGATGTGTAAGATTGGTGTTTAATCACTATTTTATTTACAATACCGCAAAATTTCACCTTTAAAGAAGCTGATGCGCCAGTTCTCTCCTTTTAACGATGTAAAAACTGATAGGTTTCGCCATGTCCTCCGTACCTAAGTTAAGTATCGTTTTCCTGAATTACAATCGCCTGCACGAAACCCGCTACACCCTCGAGCATTTGCATCAATTGCTGGCAGCACGTCCCCAAGCCGATATTGAAGTTATTGCAGTCGATAATAACTCACATGATGGCACAGGCGCGTACTTAGAAACCCAGCGCGATTGGATGCAGCCAATTCTCTTAGACAGCAACACCGGCATTGCAGGCTATAATCACGGCTTCAAACAAGCAAAAGGCGAGTATATTCTGGTGTTGGATGATGATTCCCACCCCGTGGACAATCGCTGCTTAGACCGTTTGATTGAACGCTTAGACAACAATCCCGAAATCGGTGCGATTGCGTGCCGCATTGAAGACACGCAGGGCAATATCACCCATTCGTGGCATTTGCCTCAAAGTGAACAACCCTGTCCCTCGCTCGCCTTTGTCGGCTGTGGTTTTGCAATACGCCGCGAGCTGTTTGCCAAAGTGGGCTGGTATCCCGAAGAATTCTTCTTGTACCAGAATGAAATTGAAGTTGCAATTCGGGTGCTGTGTGAACAGGCACAAATTTATTATGACCCTGAATGCCATGTCGTGCACCGTCAATCTCCTATCGGGCGCGGCAATTGGCGCAGAGTGTATTATCCCACCCGTAACACCATTTGGATTATTCGCCGTTATTGCCCGTTCCCGATTGCCGCGTATTTTATCGCCTCACGCTTATTTTTTGGCTTGATTCGTGCCGTGCAAACCCGTGAATGGCGGTGGTATTTCCAAGCCGTGAAAGAATCTTTCACCGCCCCTATTCAACGCCATATTTTGCCGCCTGCGCTACGTAAACGTTTGCGCGTCTTCTGGCAACAGAATAGCGTTTTTCATCACTTTATTGAACATTTATGATGCCAACACCTTCGATTTTAGTCATTATTGTGACGTGGAACAAAAAAGACTACGTCCTTGATTTGTTAAATTCTTTACGCAATTTAGACTATTCCAGCAGCGCAATTGATACGGTCGTAGTTGATAATGCCAGCAATGACGGCACTGCTGAAGCCATCCGCGAGCAATTTCCACAAGTCAATTTAATCTGTAATCCTGAAAATATCGGGGGCACGGGCGGCTTTAACACAGGGCTGAAATGGGCATTTGAACAAGGTAAATATAAATACCTGTGGTTACTGGATAATGACGTATTAGTGCACCGCGCCGCCCTGAGCGAATTGGTTCATTTATTAGAAACCAAGCCTGATGTGGCCGTCGCTGGCTCGACGATGATGCAATTGGATTATCCGTGGCGCATTAATGAAATGGGCGCGTATGTGAAATTGCATTCGGGCGAACTGGTGTTGAATCGTCATTTAGAAAATATTGCGGCGTGGCAAGGTAAAGATGTTTACGAATTGCTGCAAAGTGATGCTGATTTGAGCAAGCAATTATTGCATTGCCAGCCGTTTTTAGATGTGGATTATGTGGCAGCCGCCTCCTTATTAATTCGTGCTGATGTGGCGAAACAAGCAGGGATTTGGCGCGATTACTTCATTCATTTTGATGATGTGGAATGGTGTTTGCGCATTGGGAAAATGGG
>JBDKHS010000334.1:0-5762 GCA_039797505.1 Pseudomonadota bacterium
GGTTTTTCCGTTCTTAACAATATGAGTCGCTTTACATTGAGGACAGTTCAGCATCTTGGATTCTCTTCTAAAATATTCACTTTACTTTATTTTAAACTCATTACTTCTTTAGCACTACCGCTTTTACTTTAAGTACCGCAGAGGTTTCTTAGAATATCTTGAACTCGCCAGTTACGACCGTTTACTGCGGACACGTCTACGACACGCTTCGCAACAGATCGTGTGGTTCACAGACCAAGTTCAGCGTCATCTGGGTTATCCCATCACTGATACAGACCTCTCCTACGTTTTTGAAAATATTTTAGAGCAACAGCAATTTTCATTCGGTAACAGGCAACAAATCACAATAATAAAATCCATTACGCTCGCCTGCAACTGCATTGGGCGCGGGATATTCACGATAGACCGTTTCGCCCAGCGTGAATGGAATCGGTGCACTAAATATCGGTGCATCAAAAACAAAGGTGTGAAACTCGCCATTTTCCCCGCAAACATCGACATTTTTCGGCAAGTCCGCCAAAAAATCCGCATCAATTTCGCGCCCCACAAATTCTGCACCTAAATATTTCGCATGGACACAAACCACCATTGTGCGAAATCCCAAGGCTAAAATTTCCTCAATCAATTGCTGGCTCGGAATTTTCCACAAGGGGAACACGCCCTGCATCTGAATTTTTGCCAACTGTGCTTCACGGTATTGGCGCAAATCTTCGAGAAAAATATCTCCAAATGCCGCCAGTTCAATGCCTTGCTGCTGAATAAAACTCATTTGTACCGTCATCAGCGCATTATATTCTTCCATGCTCGGCGATTCGGGTAGCTCCAATTTCAACAAAGGAATGCCAAGCCGTTGTGCTTGCTGTTCCAATAAAACAGTGCGCACGCCGTGCATACTGACGCGCTCATAATGCTGATTCACTGAGGTGAGCAAGTACGGAACTTCATAGGCGGGATTTTGCAGTAATTTATAGAGCGCGTAGGCAGAATCTTTGCCACTGCTCCAATTCATCAGAATTTTAGACATGACGGTAGTTTACAGAGAGGAAGGGGGAGAAATGCGCCGCAATTGCCGTTGTTTCCAAGCCCGTCGCACATGAATTCGCCACAACATGTGTACCCCAATGTAGCCAACAATGCCACTCAGAATACTTAACATAAAAGAGCCTACAATAAAAGGCAACCATGCTTGACTGAGGGTATTTAATACCCATTCGGAGGATAGACTAAATTCCATTGCCTGCACATTTTCCCCCAACACCCACGCGCCCAATTGATAAGCGACGTAAATGATGGGCGGCATGGTGAACGGATTAGAAATCCAAACTAAGCTCACAGCAAGGGGTAAATTAACACGGAAAAAAATCGAAAGGGCGGCGGCGAGAAACATTTGCAAGGGCATGGGTAAAAAGGCGGCAAACAAACCAATGCCCATTCCACCTGCCAAACTGTGGCGGTTAAAATGCCAAAGTCTTGGATCATGCAGCAATCGACCAAAAAACTTTAACTTTGGATGGTCTTTGAGAGCGGCGAACTGCGGCATGTACCGCTTAAACAAATCTTTTGCCATAAGACCTTAATGAATATCAGACTTACAAAAATTTACAGATTATCTAGGTCGATAATCAAGCCTTCGCGGGCAATGTGACATTCCATTTCTGACTTGCGGTCGTGCACGATTTTGACCGAAGCACGGTGCAATTCTTCAATGGCGTTGTCATTGTAATTGGGGTCAACATGGAACAAATACAAATTCTTCACACTGGCATCCATTGCAAATTCGACGGTGTCAATGTAGCAAGAATGTCCCCAGCCCCGCTTTTTTGCATAATCTTGTGGGGTATATTGGGCATCGTGAATAAAGACGTGGGCATCACGGATAACATCTAAAGCTTTAACCCGTTCTTCCTGTTGCATCGCATAGATTAATTGCCATTCTTCTTGATCGAGTTCTTCTTTGCGTTCATCAATGGTCTTGTCAATGAAAGAAAGTTCATTATCAGAGATATATACAATCACTTTGCCATGTACTTCAATCCGATAGCCAAAGGTGCTGCCGGGATGATGCACATTGAAACATTCGATTTTGAAAGGTCCGTATTCAAACTTGTTTTCGTGTGCAGTCAAATAATTAATATCTGCTAACCAGGTTTCAATTTCGACGGGGAAATAAGGATCGACCATTTGCCCTGAAATACGGCGTTCAATTTCTTGCTTATTATCACCAGGACCGAAGAAATTGACTTTCCAACCCGGTACGAAAGCAGGCACGAAAAAGGGTAAACCTGAAATATGATCCCAATGATAATGGGTCAAAATCACGGCTGCTTCTTTAATGCCTTGTTGTGCCATCAAAGAATTGCCGAGAGGAATCACGCCAGAACCGCCATCACAAATTAAAATGTGATTATCGGCACGTAATTCGATACAAGAGGTATTGCCACCCACACGCAAATGACTGCCAAACGGTGCAGGATAAGACCCACGTACTCCCCAGAAACGAATATAATTCAGTTCACTCATGATGATTTATTCTCCGCCGATTCATTCGGCGCGGGGACGGTTTGGTCAACCGAGGTGACAGCAGCATGTTTGCAGACTAATTCACGAATTTCTTTAAAACGTAAGGGTTTAATCACAAAATCCAACGCGCCCAATTGTTTGGCGATGTAGCGATCTTGTGCGTAATCTTTAGACGTTACCATAATCACTGAGGTATTTTTTTGGTGTGCCAAGGTACGTAAGCGACGTAAAAAGGTCAGCCCATCCATACCAGGCATAATGATGTCTAAAAATAATAAATCGGGGGTATGTTCTTGCAGATAAGGAAAGGCTTCGGCAGGAGACTTGAAACCGATAAAATTTACCGACAGTGGTTCAATGCTAAATTGGTATAAAGAGATAGACGTTGCGCTATCATCTACAACCACTATGGTAGGTATTTTATCATTTGCCATGAAGTGAACCCATCAATTTTCAATCGCTTGTGTGCACTGCCTAAAGCTTACCTTACGAAATTTACTAACTTGCTACAACCCTGCATCATAGGTTTATGTAGATGTCTTACAGGCGATAGAGAGCGGGTTTCATAAAGCAAACGGTTTTAACTTAAGTTAATCACGGCGTTTAAATCTCTACCATCGGGTGTGATGCCAGATTTTACAACAACCATGCTCACCAAAAGCGCGTATCGTTGTTATTAATCACAACTTGAACGGCGTGACTACTTATTTGGATATACAGCGTATTTTTACACGCTAACCCCAAATTTTCAGATTTAGGGATAAGCCCCGAGAGGGAATCGAACCCGCGACGGGTGATTACAAATCACCAGTTATACCATTTAACTATCGGGGCGTAGTCATGACTGGAAATTCCCAGTCCTTACGTTCTCTGACATTTTAGGGAATTTCTACGCCTAAGGCAATTTTATTCACACACATTCACTTCAATTGCAGAAACTTTTTGAGCTCGTTTAAAGCTTGCCATTAAATCTTTCTGTGTAGCAGACATTTTAACACTTAACCAGTAACGTTTGTTACCTTGACGCTGTTTTTCTATGCGTGCACGTTTATAACCCTTGCGATGCAATTCATCAACCCGACGCTGCGCGCTGGCTTTATCGCGATACACCCCTAAGGAAACGGCATGCTTTAGTTTTCCAGTCATCACTAAAACATAATCTGTAATGCCTAAATGAGCAAGATGTTGTGCCTGACGATTCGCTTCTTTTTGGTTTTTATAAGGTGGTAAATACACCCAAAAAACTGTAGGCACGTCATCTGCCTGAATTTCGACCTGTACTTTGGACTTTCCCCGAAACCACTTTGCCGAGTTTTGAGCTACTGACAATAGGGTATAAGGTCCTGCCACAAAACACAGTTCACTGCTGCTATTCGATTTAGAAGACATTTTATCTGTCTTGTCTTCTTTCTTAACAGCCTGCAAAGTTTTCGTAGGCTGTGCTGCAACAGGATCAGAGCTGGACATTGTAGCAGAATTTTTAGCCAAAGTAGAACTACTATTCAAATTTTGAGTGCTTGTATTTGGCGTATTGGTATTTTCTAGTTTATGTGCGGTGTCCGCTTTTGCGGTCGTGATGGCACTAAGCACTTCCGCAGGCAATGGGTTTAAATTTGTCGTTGTGGGCGTTGCGGTTTGTTCAATGGGCTGTTCTTTGGCGACTTCTTTCGGAGGCACGGAAATACCCGTGTCTGAAGGTTTATCAGCGGAGAAGCTGGCAGCCGCAGATTTTGCCTTGTTCACAAATGCCGTAATTGGATTATTTTCGGGCGTAATCACCGCAGGCGCGGGAATTTCCATCGCCTCAGATTTTTCTTTAGTTTCTTTTTTAATTTCTTTGGTTTCAGGTATAGAAACGGGAGCAGATGTATTGGCAACACTGGCTAAAGTTTCTACAACGGTTGTCGGTTTTTCAATGGCTGTTTTGACGGGCGCAGCTTCAACTTTTTCCGTTTTAGCAGCTTCACTTACTGCAACTTTTGGTGCTTCAACCGTTGCGACAGGTGCAGTTTCCAACTTTTCAACTTTTGCAGGTTCTGGTTTTACGGGTTCTGGGATTTTTTCAGCGGCAACAACAGGTTTTTCCACTGGCGCAATTTTTTCCACTACAGGGCTTGCGACAGTTTCAGGCTTAGCTGTTTTGGGCGACTCAGCTTTCACTTCGGGTTTTACAGGTTCAGGTTTTGCCTGTTCAGCAGTTGCCACAGTGACAGGTTTTTCAACAGGCTTTTCAATTTTTTCATTGAGCAGGGCGAGCGTGGGCAAATCGCTTTTACTGGGCTTTGCCGCTTGCGTGGGCTGCATAATATCCTGCGGTTGCCAAGGCATCCAATCGAGCCAGCCTTGCAGCCAGGTGAAAAAGCCGATGTTTAAAATAATAAGGAGGATTGCAAAGCTTTTCATATTGACTTATTCACCACTGATAATGGTCAAACCTTGTAACACTAAATTGGGTTGATATTGATAAGGCACGCTTAATAAACTTTCGATTTCGGGAACACTGCCCCCTGTCAAAACCAGTTTACAGCTTGGATGTTGCACTTGTACGCGCTGAAACACGGTTTCTATCAAGCCGACTAAGGCGTATAAACTGCCCAGCATAATGCCTTGATGGGTTTCGGTTGCTGCCAAAGGCGCAGTTTTTAAATCGGTTTGTGGTGGAATTTTACCCAGCGCGTAAGTCGCTTTTAACAAAGCCTTGCGCGTGGTTTCCAAGCCAGCACTGATCATGCCACCTTGATGCTGACCTTGTGCATCCACAATATCCACCGTCACTGCTGTTCCACAATCAATAACACAGACCGCACCATCTTGTTGATAAGCGGCAATAATCGCAAGCCAACGATCCACGCCTAAAATTTCGGGCTGAATATAGCCATTATACACCCCAGCGGCATAAGCACGACTACGAACAAATTGCGGCGTGAGTTGCCAATACTGTTGCGTCCACGCGCTCAACTGTTCTGCAATCGCCACGCCTGCCACATTTGCCACCCAAATTTCTGTAGGGCGCGGTAAATTTTGCCAAACTGCGGTTAAATTAGCATTAAAATTTTCAGATTGATAGGCACAAACTTGCTGGATATTATCTTGTTCAAATTGCCATTTTGCGCAACTGTTGCCAATATCGACGAATAATTTCATAGACGCACACTAACCTCACCATACAAATAGCGTTGCAGACGTTGCCCCACTTGTACCAATAATGCACCCGCCGCATCAATCCCCACGGCTGTTCCTGT
>JBDKHS010000335.1:0-5665 GCA_039797505.1 Pseudomonadota bacterium
TTAACAAGCGAGATTTATTAAACTTTCAGCTCTTTCTTATCCCGAACTCAGCTTAACTTAATCGTGTGTGAGTGAGATAAGCTTTTATTTTTAAATATTTTTTCGTAACATGCAGATTATACTGAGCTTTGGTAGGCAGTCAGTGGCAGTGACTAAATAATTACAAATAGAATGACGGAGTGTCGCCGTATGTTAAAAGACCTTTTCCTTTCCTATGGTCGCCGCGAGAGTCTAGGGCTGGTGGCGCGGCTACACCAACATCTGAAACTTTTAGGCTATGAAGTCTGGTTCGACAAAGTCAATATTCCAGACGGAGAAGATTATGCCGCCCGTATTAGTCATGGTATTGAGTCTGCTCATAATTTTGTCTATATTTTAGCTCCCCGCGCCTTATTTTCCCCCTACTGCCTAATTGAACTCGAATACGCCCGCCTCTTAGGAAAACGGGTGATACCACTGAACCAGCAAGTAGTTTTTCAAGCCCCTGCACAACGGATTTCTGAAGACGACAAGCAAGCCTTACGCGCTTTTTATGCTGCCCAAAATATTGCACCGCCTAGCTTAGAAACCGTGCAAGATGTTTTAGAACGCAGTTTGGCATTGATTGGAAAAACCGATTGGTTAGATGCCAAAACACTGCTCAATGATGCCGATTGTGCACACATGGCAACCTGGGCGCAAAGTTACGAAAACCAATGGCATAAACATGAAGAACTTGCGTATTTACAAATTTTGGAATTGCCCACATTTGGCACAGCCGTAGACAGTTTAAGCAGCGTATTAGAACGCTTGCAACTGGTTTTAGAGCGTCATAAAAGCTATGTCGCACAACATACCGTATTGACCTATCAAGCTTTAGAATGGAATAGACAACAGCGAGCAAATCATCATTTACTGGTGGCTAAAGAACGCCAAGCGGCTGAAGAATGGCTGCTAACCGTATTCAAAGAAGGCGAACAAGCCCCCTGTCAGCCCAGTGATTTATTATGCGAGTTCATCAGTGAAGCACGCAAAAATGCTGAGAACCGCATGACTGACTGTTTTATCTGCTATGACGTGGCAGACAAAGCAATGCGGGATGTTATTGTCAAAGCTATCGCCCGCCATGCCATCACCACATGGCGACATGACAGCGACATTCAGCACGGTGGCAATGCAGAACAAGCCATTTTGATGGGCATCGCAAGTGCTGACAATATTCTGTATTTCCTCTCGCCTAATTCCTTAGAGTCCGTAGCCTGCCAACAAGAATTAGCTTATGCCAGACAGCTTAATAAACGCATTATTCCGTTACTGATTGCTGAGACGACACTACCACCGCAAGACTTACAGTACATCCGCTGTGTTGATAACACCTCACAAGGCCTTCATGAGCTGTTGCACATTTTGCACAGCGACGCATTTTATTATGAACAGCATAAAATCTTGCTGGTACGGGCCATTCATTGGAAAGCGCAGGATGCAAAAAGTTCTTTTTTATTGCGAGGCTACCAACTCGAAAATGCTAAAACATGGCTTCGCCTTAACGCACATCGTGAACAATACGCACCCACTACGTTACATACGGAATTAATCACTGCCTCCGAAGTCGCCAAAGAACGCTTAGGCACAGAAGTTTTTCTTTCCTATTCTCGTAAAGATGGGGATTTTGCCCGTCGTTTGAATCGTGCTTTACAAGAGGCAGGAAAAACGGTTTGGTTTGACCAAGAAAGTATTAGCAGCGGGGTTAATTTTGAAGTTGAGATTTACAAAGGTATCCAGCACAGCGATAACTTTTTATTTCTTATCTCGCCCGATGCAGTGGATTCGCCTTATTGTGAAAACGAAGTGAATTATGCAGTGCAGCAGGGAAAGCGTATTTTTACCGTGCTGTGCCGTGAGACCGATGTCACCCGTCTTCCCGAGACATTAAAAACGCTGCAATGGTTAGATTTTAGCCGTGCAGAGGCTTTTGATGCACAGTTTCCCGAATTAATTCAGACTTTAGAATTAGACCGTGAACATGCGCATCAACACACGGTTTTGCAACAGCGGGCAAATGAATGGCTAGATAATGCAAAAAGTCGAGATTTTTTATTAAACCTCAGTGCCTGCCAAAAAGCTGAAACGTGGTTAGCTGCCACAGGCACAAAACAGCCACATCCCACCCGTTTACAAGGTGAATATATTCAAGCGTCTCGCACGGCAATTGAGCAAATCAGGCGTAAAGAGCAACGGCGGCAACGGATTATTTTGGGTTCGGTGTTGTTGGGAATGTTGATTGCTATCGTGTTGGCTTCTTTTGCGTGGGAACGCAGTATTGAAGCAGAAAAGCAAACGCTGTTGGCAACGGCGCAAAAAGCGGAAGCGGAAAAACAGAAAGCAGAGGCTTGGCGTGAGAAAGCCATTGCACAGGAGAATTACAAGAAAGTGCATATTAATAGTGCGAAAGGGCTTGCACGCTATGCAGATATTTTGAGAAAAGAGGGCGATTACACACGTGCTTTACGGGTTGCTCAGCTTGCGTATGAGACAAATCCTGAACCAGAAACGTCTCTTCCTGAGGTCGATCAGGTTTTAAATGAGGTGTATAACGATGTGAAGTTGCATGGATCGGGACGGTTTTATCAGTTGAGATATAACTTAGAGTTAGGCATAGCTAAATATTCCAAACGCGGGAAAATTTTAGAGGCGCATGGGGCAATAGTCTCTCTCAGGAATGAAAAAGGAGAAATACTACGCCGTTTTAATCATGGCAGTGATATAGCTAGTGTTGCCTTTTCTTCGGATGAAAGTCTGATTGCCGCAGGCGGTAAGGATAATAGTCTTAAAGTATGGGACGAATTAGGACAACCTCATACCTTTCAAACCACTCAGAAATGTGCAGCTTATCCTGAATTAGAATGTCAGGTGAGCGATATTATCTTTCCCTCAAAACAGACAGTTCTTTCTATCAATCAATCCGAGAATGATTACAACGAGCTATTATTATGGGATATTCATCAAGAGAAACTTCTCAAGATACAAGCTATTGGGCTATTCAAACTAGGGGCGATAAGTTATGCGTATTCTGATAATCAGCAGTATATGGCTGTCATTATCCTACAAGCTGAGCAATGGACAGTGCAGGTGTGGAAAACAAGCGACCTCAGCTTGCGATATACAACCGTTATTTCTCGTTCTCCAGACATGAAAGGCTTTTTGAGCACCAAATTAACGGATGATGGTCAAAAACTCATCATTGCAAGTCCTGACGATAAACAATTATTCAGGATTGTATCGCTAAAAAATAATCAACAACGTCAGTTATCCAAACACAATGAAGCTATTACTGCATTGGCGGTTGCACCTGATAAGCAAAGCTTTGCCAGTGGAGGAAAAAATGGCGAAGTTATTGTGTGGAGTTTTGAAGGAAAGATAAAACACAAGCGACAATCACATCACAAGAATACAGTGAATGACTTGCAATATTCTGATGACAGTCAGTTATTACTCAGCGCAAGTGATGACAAATCTGCCATATTATGGAGCTTAGCAAGTGATTCTATTCAGGTATTCTCAAGTCAATATCCTATATGGATAGCTAGCTTTATAAGCAATAGTCTTATTTCAACAATATCTTATGGTTATGGTTCTACGGAAAATTACCTTGCCTTATGGTCAGCTACACCCCAAACAAGTTATGCTTATCGCGTATATAACCCAATTATTGAAATTGCAAATAGCCAACAAGATAAATTTTTTGAATTTTTAGTGGATGATAATTCTGCTTATATTCATTTATTTTCCAATAAAATTAATGAGTTAGCATTATTACAAAGCTGGATTCCCCTAGAGTTAGAGAATACCGTCCCCATCGTTTTAGACTTTCTAACCGTGCCACTTACCCAGAAAAAAACAAGACCCAAACTAAGGTTGTTAGGGAGTAATCGTGAAAAAGAATGGCTTATCACAGGGGGTTCTGATGGTATTTTTAGAATCTATGATTTACAAGGGCATCTCGTGACTTCATGGGAAAGTACTTTTTGTAAAACAGGTTTATTCAAAAAATCCTGTCAATTCAATGATACAACTGTTTCACAAATGGGAAATATCCTTGTTGAAAATAACGGTCGAGACATAGTTGTCTGGGATATTTACGGTCGAAAAAAGAAACAGTTTGTCTTGACAAACCTGTATTTTGGCAGCCCATACGCTATGAAAATAACACCAGATGAGCATTATCTTATTCTATCAGATGGTGGCGAAAATCAAGTACATGTGTTCGATTTAACAACAGGATATGTACTGCGAAGTATTAACCTTGGAAAAGCCAATGAATTCAAGGCAACAACACAGGAACTGATTTTTTTAAAAACATTATCTTACAATGGCAAGGTGCGAATGGTTATGCAGAGGATACCGCTCTTTGGAAATGCTCAGCCCATTATTCAGCCGCTAAATAGTGTAGAGGCTAACTTACTAGAGGTGTCTGCCTCAGGAGAGCGCACTCTCATCAGTGCAGGCAATAAGTTAGAAGTATGGGGTAAAAATAGTAAGAAGCCGCTACAAACTTTAATGTTTAATCAGAATCAGGAAGGATATATAAACGGAGCACTATTTCTACAAAACGATGATCTTGTGATAGGCAGTGAATCAAATGGTAAGAACTATATCTACCTCTGGCCCAGCACCAAACACATCTACGAATGGGCAAAGAACAGCAAAGACATCTACCAACTCACCGCTGAAGATAAAGAAGAATTAAGGATGGAAGAATAAACACGCTGAGATAAAAAAAGGAAGAAAACAGTGTGTGTGAAAACACCATTCTCTTCCATCACAAGCATGTTTGAAATCGGTTTAAAAACCTGAACCACCACTGCGAGTTGGAGGAGAGAGCAATGGGGTTCAAGGCGGAGGAGGAACTGTTTAGAAGAAACCTAAAGCATTAGGGTTGTAGCTCACCAACAGGTTCTTGGTTTGTTGGTAGTGATCCAACATCATCTTATGGTTTTCGCGACCAATACCTGATTGCTTATAGCCACCGAAAGCTGAGTGTGCAGGATACAAGTGGTAGCAGTTAGTCCATACACGACCTGCTTGAATCGCTCTGCCCATGCGATAAGCACGGCTGCCATCACGAGACCAAACGCCAGCACCCAAACCATACAAGGTATCATTGGCGATGTGTAAGGCTTCTTCTTCATCTTTGAAGGTGGTCACGGATAATACAGGTCCGAAGATTTCCTCTTGGAAAATACGCATCTTGTTATCACCCTTGAAAATCGTGGGTTCAACATAAAAGCCTTCTTCTAAGCCTTCGCTTAACATTTTGCGCGTGCCACCCGTGAGTAATTGCGCACCTTCTTGCTTACCAATATCGATATAGCTGAGGATTTTTTCCATTTGTTCGGTCGATGCTTGTGCACCGATCATGGTATCGGTATCTAAAGGATTGCCTTGTTTCACATTGCGAACACGGGCAACAGCCTTTTCAATGAATTGCTCATAAATAGATTCTTGCACCAAAGCGCGAGAAGGACAGGTACAAACTTCACCTTGATTCAGCGCGAACATGGAGAAGCCTTCGAGGGCTTTATCAAAGAACGCATCATTTTGTGAGGACACATCTTCAAAGAAAATATTAGGAGATTTGCCACCCAATTCCAAAGTCACAGGAATGATGTTTTGTGAAGCGTATTGC
>JBDKHS010000336.1:0-3491 GCA_039797505.1 Pseudomonadota bacterium
ATAATTTGGCGCAGGCTTCTAATAAAGCAGGAAATTGTTTTAATTCGACCACGCGCCCAACCGCTAAAATATAGAGTTTATTTTCTGCCCAATGCAGTTGCTGACGCGCAGCACTTTTGGAATAGTGATTTAACACGGGGCAAGGATGCGGAATTGCATACCAATGTGGGGGGCGCGGATAAATTGCCAAATCACGCGACAATTGTTTCAAACCTAAATTTGTGGGCGACAATACCCAGTGCGCTTTCAACACAATTTTGGTTTCCCAATTACGCATCCAGCGCATGGTGCTTGCGCCAAGATTTACGCCATCTTCATGAAAAGCTTGAGTATAACTGCCAAAACCGTGTTGAGTAATTCCCCAGCGCGCACTGTGCCCGCGTAAACCCTGTAACACCCAACGCAGCCGCGCAAAACTGTGATAGCCCGCCGCAATAATCGGGTCGTGACAATGCACATGGGTATAGTGTTCACGCACCATGACTTTTGCCGCCAAACGCCCCATATTCAGGCGTTCCAAAATTCCCCACACCAAAATATCAAACGCGGTTTCGCTGAAAAAACGTGAAAATAATCCGCAAATCACTTTATGAATGCCTTGCAAAACTTTTACGCTACGCCCGCCCACATCGGCTTGGGATAAATAGCCGACTTGTGCGCCTTGCTGCTCTAAAGCCGCAATGATTGGGGTCAGACTTTTTCCCAGTCCGTATTTTTTATCACCCGTGCTTTCGCGAGTGACCATTAAAATTTTCATTGTAAGTTCTCTGGTTTTGAAATAATTTTATCTCGTTCCCACATAAAAATCTCCTTAAGTGATGAGGGCATTATAATATTAAAAAAACTGAACTCTAGGAAATTAAATAGCTAAAACAAGCTGTTAATTACAAACATCCTAAAATAAAAAATACGCCTTAAAAAGCGACTTAAAATACAGAACCGATTTGAAATCGTCCCTATTTTGAAGTTAAGCTTCAAACTGAATAGTTGATGTTGTCAAAAGAGTTAAGTGTAGGTGCGAATTTATTTGCATGCATTTTTAATTCGAGAGCGTTGTGCGAATAAATTCGCACCTACAATCAGCTCAGTCTCGCAAACTTAGGGCGTGTCATCAATTAAGCCTCGTAGGTTGGGCTGCCAACGGCAACCCAACTGAACTGCTTTATTTTCGTTGGGTTAGCCTAGGCTAACCCAACCTACTTTAATTTATGCTTATTTACACCCACATAAACATTATCTTATTGAGTATTCATGTAGTTGCAGCTTTATACGGTAACAAAATGAAATATATGATTATATTCGTCGTACTCAGGTTGTTTACGACTATTTTTTAACTTATTTTTATAACGAGTCTTTTATAAAAATAGCAGACTAAATATTATAACTATATGATAATAAATTATGCTTCTTGCATTGGCCCTCCTCTTTAGGGGGTTGGGGGCGCAGTGAATCCTATTTGATGACACACCCTAGCTTAAAATTAAGATTCCAAATGGGTTCTATAAATTCAACTCGCAATTTCTACACTGATCATCCCATTTTTATGAAGTCGAAACCAAGCCCCCGCCAACTTCCCAGAAACAATTAAGCAGATGTGACATTCAATTTTTCGACAGAATAAATTATAATTCGTCATCTCTCTTCTACCTATATCCTCAAGATGTTTGCGTTGCTACACGCTACCTTTCTCGTCTACTGTCTAAAATCGGATGTTTACGCACAATGCACTGGTTAGACCTGAGCATTTTAATCATTATTGTACTTTCAATTGCGTTGAGTTTTTTTCAGGGCTTGGTGAAAGAAGTCTTGTCACTGATGGTCTGGCTATTGTCTATCATCATTGCACTGGTATTCGGGCTGCAGTTTTCGCAGGTGCTCAATACCGTCATCAGTTTTCCTGATTTGCGCTTATTACTCGCCTCTTTAGGGCTGTTCACGCTCACGTTTACTTTAGGCTCAGTGATTAATTTTTTAATTATACGCTCCTTACGTTTAGGAGAAGGCAACTTGGCAGAACGTATGGTCAGCGTGCTATGTGGCGGGGTGCGTGGGCTTGTTATCGTAATTGGATTAATCTTTCTCGCAGGTTTAACCCGCATCCCCAGCACGCGCTGGTGGCAGGAATCTTTATTAATCCAAGAATTTCAGCCCATGGTGTCAACCATCCGCAGCCAGTTGCCTGCTCAAAGTGCAGCCGCATTTAATTTTGAATCATTACCAAAACATAGGTAATTCTTTTACTAACTAGGGTTGTCTTGCTATGTGTGGAATTATTGGGATTGTCGGAAAGTCTAGTGTGAATCAATCCTTGTACGACGGATTGACCATGCTACAACATCGCGGACAGGATGCTGCGGGGATTGTCACCTGTGAAGGGAATCGTTTACATCTCCGTAAGGATAACGGTTTAGTTCGTGATGTGTTTCACACCCGCCATATGATCAATTTGCGGGGAAATATGGGGATTGGGCATGTACGCTACCCCACCGCAGGCTGCTCAACAACCGCAGAAGCGCAGCCGTTTTATGTAAATTCTCCGTTTGGAATTACCCTTGCA
Source organism: Pseudomonadota bacterium (assembly GCA_039797505.1). Lineage (GTDB taxonomy): Bacteria > Pseudomonadota > Gammaproteobacteria > Beggiatoales > Beggiatoaceae > JAQTYU01. The sequence goes on from JBDKHS010000336.1 coordinate 2,558, forward strand.
CACAATGGTAATTTAACCAACACCGCCGCGATTGAAGAAATTTTATTTAATGAAGACCTGCGGCACATCAACACCGATTCAGACTCCGAAGTTTTATTAAATACCTTTGCCCATGAATTATTACAAGTCGCCAAAGTGCCCTTAAGCCCTGAAAATGTATTCAGTGCGGTGCGCGGCGTACATCGGCGTTGTCGTGGCGGTTATGCCGTGGTCGCCATGATTACAGGCTATGGCATCGTGGCATTTCGTGACCCCTTCGGGATTCGTCCCTTGGTGTTTGGCAAGCGCGAAACTGAACACGGTACAGAATATATTGTCGCCTCAGAAAGCGTGGTCATGAACGTCTTAGGTTTTGAATTAGTGCGTGATGTCGCGCCGGGTGAAGCGGTATTTATCACCAAAGAAGGCGAATTATTCACCGAGCAATGTGCCGAAAATCCACAATATTCGCCTTGTATTTTTGAATATGTTTATATGGCGCGTCCTGATTCGATTATCGACAAAGTCTCGGTTTATAAAGCTCGGATGCGCATGGGCGAGGCCTTGGCGAGAAAGATTTTACGGCTTTATCCTGAGCACAACATCGACGTGGTAATTCCGATTCCCGACACCAGCCGCACCGCTGCTTTAGAATTGGCGAATGTGCTCGATGTTAAATACCGCGAAGGCTTTGTGAAAAATCGCTATATTCCACGCACTTTTATCATGCCCGGGCAAAGTATGCGCAAGAAATCCGTGCGCCAAAAATTAAACGCGATTGGTTTAGAATTCAAAGATAAAAACGTGCTTTTGGTGGACGACTCGATTGTGCGCGGCACCACTTCAAAGCAAATTATTCAAATGGCGCGTGAAGTGGGTGCGAAAAATGTATTTTTTGCAGCGGCTTCGCCCCCCGTGCGTTATCCGAATGTGTACGGTATCGACATGCCCAGCG
>JBDKHS010000337.1:0-4839 GCA_039797505.1 Pseudomonadota bacterium
AGCATTTACGCAACATGATCACCGATTTTGTGCGGGAAACGGGCAGTGCGTGGGGACAAGAAATCCTCGATAATTACAGCGAATTCCTCAGCAAGTTCTGGCTGGTGAAACCAAAAGCCGCAGAGATTACGTCGTTGTTAGACAGTCTGGTGAATAAAGCGGCTTAACGCAAGGTGGGGGGAGGGTTGCCTCAGGCTTCCCTCTCTAGGTATCTCAATCTTCTGTAGTGCTAAACGTAATGGACAAGAATTTCCAATTTATCGAATTACCACGTATTGATCCCAAAAAGACCGAAAGTCGGATTCGTATTCAAACGTGGGATGAAATTTACGGACAATTTCATACGGAAGAAGCCGCCCACCAAGCAGGTCGGTGTCTTAGCTGCGGCAATCCGTATTGTGAATGGAAGTGTCCTGTACACAACTATATCCCCAATTGGCTGAAACTGGTCAATGAGGGCAATTTAACTGAAGCGGCTGAATTGTCGCATCAAACTAATTCCTTGCCTGAAATTTGTGGACGGGTGTGTCCGCAAGATCGTTTATGTGAAGGCTCTTGTACTTTGAATGACGGCTTTGGCGCGGTCACGATTGGTTCGATTGAAAAATATATCACTGACGAAGCGTATAAAGCCGGTTGGCGACCCGATATGTCCAAAGTGACCCCGACAGGGAAACGGGTGGCAATTATTGGCGCAGGGCCTGCGGGTTTAGGTTGTGCGGACGTGTTGACCCGTAACGGAGTCAAAGCGGTGGTGTTTGATCGCTATCCCGAAATCGGGGGCTTATTAACCTTTGGGATTCCTTCGTTTAAGTTGGAAAAACAAGTGGTGAAAACCCGCCGTGAAATCTTTGAAGGCATGGGCGTTGAATTCCGCTTGAACACTGAAATTGGGAAAGATATTCCCTTTCAAACCTTGTTAGATGAATACGATGCGGTGTTTTTAGGCATGGGCACGTATACCTACATGGAAGGCGGTTTCCCCGGCGAGTCTTTGGAAGGCGTACATAAAGCACTGCCGTATTTAATCGGCAATATCAGCCATGTCGAAGCTTGGAAAACTGAAGACGCTTTTGTGAATTTGGCAGGCAAGCGCGTGGTGGTGTTGGGCGGTGGCGATACCGCAATGGATTGTAACCGCACCGCAATTCGTCAAGGTGCAAGTCATGTGACTTGTGCGTACCGTCGCGATGAAGGCAATATGCCCGGTTCTAAACGTGAAGTTGCCAATGCCAAAGAAGAAGGTGTAAATTTCCTGTGGAATCGTCAACCTGTTGAAATTGTGGGTACGAACAAAGTTGAAGGCGTGAAAGTGGTGACTACGGAACTCGGTGCTCCTGATGCCCGTGGTCGTCGTAGCCCTGAAATTGTGGCGGGTAGTGAAGAAATTATTCCCGCAGATGCGGTGGTGATTGCTTTCGGTTTCCGTCCCAGTCCTGCGCCTTGGTTTGAAGAGTTTGGTATTGACATCGAAAGTTCTGGGCGTGTGCTTGCGTCTGCTAAAAATGAGTTTCCTTATCAAACCAGCAATACGAAAGTGTTTGCAGGCGGCGATATGGTGCGCGGTTCTGACTTAGTCGTGACCGCTGTTTTTGAAGGCAGAGAAGCGGCGCAAGGGATTTTAGATTATTTGGAAGTTTAATACTCTTCACATCACAATTCACAATTAGTCTGTGATGACAATTGTATTAATGACGTGAATTTAGGTTCGGAAAAAAGCCTCGATGCTTTAAAATATCGGGGCTTTTTTATGTCCATAAACAAAGTGCGATGAATGATAATCTTCCATATTAGCCGTCAAACCTTAAGCAACATAATTAAAATTTCATGAGAAGTATTATTCCATGTTCTTTAAAATAACAAGAAAACGGCACAGGTAATGCTGCTATATTAGACTTTACTAATATATAATACACACTCATTGAACTGATAGGACAACACATGAGTACATCTTGCCAATTAAGTTTTCAGCAACAAGCCTTATTTCAACAAGGTTATCAAAGTTATACCCCTGCCGAACTTAAACAACTCGAATGGGGATTGCGTTTCACCCCCAGCGTTTGCGCCCTGATTGCGCTGTATGGCTTAATTTATCAACTACCTTATTTATTATTTGGGGTCGCTATTTTAGGATTTTGGGCGTTCTTTTTGCCCGCAGGACACCCGATGGATTTACTGTATAACAATGCGGTGCGTCCCTTATTTGGTGCAGTGAAATTGCCACCGAATCCCCTACAACGCCGCCTTGCCTGCCTGTCTGCGGGGGTGATGAATATCATTTCAGGAATTTTATTTTTAGCAGGCTATCCGACCGCCGCATTAATCAACGGTGGAATTTTGATGGTGCTGCAAGCGATTGTAATCGCAACCCATTTCTGCACTTTGTCATGGATGTATGAATTATTAATGCGGGCTTTGGGCAAGTGGACTGTGCCGATGGATTTGGCGCAAGCGCAGGCTTTATTAAAGCAAGGTGCGTTATTAGTCGATGTGCGTGGCAAAGATGAATATGACAAGGCGCATTTACCCAATGCGGTCAATTTCCCCTTGGACACCTTGCAAGAACATTGTGCCACGTTGAAGCAGCAAAATGTTTTATTGTATTGTGCCAGCGGAATGCGTAGCCATATTGCAACAGAATTACTGAAAAAACACGGGGTTGAAACCGCCCATAATCTTGGGGCAATGGAACGTGTAAAAGCGATTATTACCCCATAAATTGCATTAAAACCCAATAATCCCGATTAAATACCAAAATATTTATCGGGATTAAAGTATTTATTCTTGACTGTATTTATAGATATTCATTCAGCTGGTTATTCGCTAAACGTCATCGCAGTGACCCTACAAACTATACAACACCTGCACCTTGCCATCGCGATAAGTCATTTGGTAATCTGCTTTGCCATCATGATTTATATCCCCAATCACACGCAATCCCAAGGGACTGTTATCCAAATTTTTACTGACAATATGCGATAACTTAGCTTGGAAATTTTGCCCAGCGACATTCACTGTCAGCACACCATTTTCTTCACTGAGTTGCACCGCAGGCGCGATATTTTGTAAAGCCGCTTGTAATTCTTCAGGATATAAAGCCACAGGATATAAGGCTTGTTGGCGCAAAACGCCCAAATTGTCATAAAACACTAAAAAAGTTTGATTATTTTGTTCAACCAAGCCCGCTGCCAATTGGTTGTTCGGGGTAGAACTGGCATCAGGACGCAGCAAAAATAAACTGTCATTTGCGAGACTTATCAGCACAGTACCATCATTTTGCACCTTAACATTTTGCACAGCGGCGATAGCTTGCAAAGCACTTTGTAAAGCGGACAAATTTTGCACCACGGCATGAGCATTCAAAGTTTCACCCGTTGCCAAATTAAAACTGATTTTGCTTTTATTAAAATGCACTTCTGTCGTCGCGACACGTAAATAATTGCTTTGCAAATTATCAGCCTGAAATTTAAAGCAAATATCCCCAATGTCTGCTTGCAATACATCAGCATCACGCTTCAAATTTGCTGGTTTCACGCTGGGCAAGGCTTTTAATTCGTTCAAGACTTTATCTGTTAAAACATGACTCACTGCTGTTGTATTTGTTATGGTGCTGTTTTTAAGGATTAATGATAATTTAACCGTATTTTCATTAAACGTATAATTTAAAAAAGGCGTTTGCACCGCTTGCGCACTCATACCTTTAGCAATTAACACAATGCGCTGTCCACCGTTACCGCTTTTAAACAATGCCTGCACTGGCGCAGAAACATCGGCGCGCCACACTGCGCCCTGTTTGCGTTGGTATTGGTTTACGTAATTTGCGTAATATTTGCCCAATTCACGCTGTGAAGGCAAATTCTCCAAACTAAACATTTCAGGATTGGGATTATTTTCTGCATAAAAACGCAGTTGCCCATCGACATATTCATTATCACGTGCGTTGGTAAAGATCAGTTGTGCGCTGATAATTTCAGCATCTTTTTGCAAATCGGCAAAAGAAAATAATAAACCCAAAGTATTTTGACGAGTTTCTAAACTAAACATTTGCAACTGTGCACTCACATTGCGACTGTCGTTTAATTCGTCCGCACTGAAGACTGTGCTTGTCATGCTGAAAGGGTCAGCAGCGGTATATTGTGGGGCAGTGTTGGAAACGCTAGGTGTGGACACTGTCGTGCTCGCCACAGGTGTTTCAGGAATCGGGGTTGTTGTGACAGGCGTTGTAGGAACGGAAGTGGGTTTAATGCTTTCTGTAATAACTACAGGAGTGGGTTGCGACTTCTCAATATTTGGAGTCGTTGTAACAGGGGCAGCGGAAATTGGTTGACTGCTTTCTGTGATGACTACAGGGGGAGAAGTAATTTTTGTGGGTTCTGTGGCTGGTATATTTCCGCTAGGACGTTCTGTGCCCTCGGGGCGGGGTGCAACCACGCCTTCTTCAGCAAAACTGGCGTGATTCAGCACGACACAGCTTAAGAGCGTGACTTTCAATATATGTAATAACTTCATGGTCATGTCCCACCAAAATCTCTAAATTACTTGATTTTATGCAGGATTTATACCATGAAGTTTAATAACGCAAAGACGTATCATGCTAATTCATTATAAGGACCTGTTTATCTCGTTCCAACGCTCCAGCGTTGGAATACCTACCTCGTCGCTCCAGCGGCGAGGATTTTACAAGCTTCAGCCATACAAGGAGAGCCACTGCGTCATGCCTAGGGTGTGTCATCAAATAGGTATTAACCGCTAAAGAAGCCCCTAAATCCCCTAAAGGGGACTTTAAACATTTCAATTATTTGTATTTAGCCCCCTTTAGGGGGTTGGGGGCGCAGTTTC
>JBDKHS010000338.1:0-3304 GCA_039797505.1 Pseudomonadota bacterium
GAACATATTCAAAAGGTTTCTCGTACAAACTTGCATCATCTTCAGACATATTTACACCAAAATCGATAATCCAAGTGTCTGAATAGCGTCGAGTAACATCCATTCCATTTGCCCAAGGACGCACCACATCGCTGTTAGGCTTTCCATGTGGATTAAAGCCTGTTTTAAGCCATTCTCTCGCTAAATCACCAGTAATATCAAACGCCCCATTTTTCTGCGTCCCAATAAAAGAAATTGATTTATTTTCAGCCAATTGCACAGCCTTGGTTAAATCTAAAGATTGTTCAGAATTTATGGAGTTTGGTGCAGTTAAATCGCTGTAAATTTCGGCAACCGCTTGATTATTCAGTACGGAGTCAAGGACTGGCAGTCCTGAATTAGAATTAACGGATTTATCCTGAAAACACACCAAAGACACCCGAACCGCCGCGCCTTCATTAATCCACGGTTCATCACTCCACGCATGAAAAATCTTGCCTGTGGCGGTGATATTTTCGAGCACTTTACGATTACTACCGCCCCGAATGGAATTTGTCGAAACTAAACCGACATTTTTAACTTTTCCCTGTTCTAATTGCGCCCGTGCTTTTTCAAACCAATAACACACCAAATCCGCACCGCCCGCAACTCTGCCTTGAAACAAATCTCGCAAATGAAAAACGTATTCTTCACCCAGAATAGAAATCATTCTCTTGTCGCCCAAAAAAGGCGGATTTCCCACAATAAAATCAACGGCTTTCCATTCTTTTTCCAAACCGTTTTCATCAATTAAAGCATCACAACATTGGATATTATCCAAGGTTTCTAAAATAGGGGAATCTTTTAAACCATAGTTATACGTTAACATCCACTGAATATAACCAATCCAGATGCTCATTCTCGCCAATTCAACCGCATAAGGATTGATTTCAATACCGTAAAAATTTCGCGGGTGAATAGAAAAAGGGATTTGAGTCCCTAAACCCAATTCTGCTGTTTCTAAAAGCACCTTTCTTTCCAAATCTTTCAAACCCAACAAAGCGAGATATAAAAAATTACCCGAGCCACACGCAGGGTCTAAAACCTGAATCGAACCTAAACGCATTAAAAAATCATTGCACAATTGAGCAGCTTCAAATTGATTTTTCTTAGCCACTTTCTTATCAGGCGTGGTTTTTAATAAAGCTGTAATTTTAGCTTTTTCTGCCTGCCATTCTTGATGCAATGGCGTGAAAATCACAGGCTCTAAAATCCGCAAAATCGCACTGCGATCCGTATAATGCGCTCCTAACTGACTGCGCTTATTCGGGTCTAAACCGCGTTCAAATAAAGTTCCAAAAATGGACGGATCAATCTCTTTCCAATCATAACTTGCCGCTTTTAACAATTGCTCAATGTCGGTTTTGTCCAAGGGCAAAGTAGAATCATCATCAAATAACCCGCCATTAAACCATGCGATTTCCTCAGTCCCGAAATCCCCACCCGTGCGCATTGCCGAAAATAACTCACCGATACGCTTCTGAAAATTATTTGCCCCATCCTTTTTCAAAGGTTTAAGAATAGATTCCAATAATTTAGTGAATAAATTCTTGGGTAAAATTCCAATATCTTCGGCAAACATACAAAATACCAGCCGATTAATAAAATGCGCTACCTGCTGCGGATCGTGCTTGCCCTCACGTAAACGTTGCGCCAAAGCGGCAAACAACTCAGCCATCTGCAAAGTAATCCGTTCACGAACTCGATCAGGATTAAAAACCTGCTCAATTTGCTCACGGTCAAATAAGGCTTTTAACTTGTTCAGTTTTTGAGGATCGCGCAAATCTGCTAATGTGATGACTTCAATCCTTTTCACAGTGCTGGTGAAATTTGTATGAATTTCAATACGATGCATATCAGACACAATCAACAAGGGCGGATTTTCCAAATACGGCGCGTATTGTTGCGCTTGCACAAAGGCGGCATTTAAATCCTTATTTTTTCCTTTATATTCCCAAATAAAACAATTTCTTAACCAAACATCAGCCCGTCCACTCGTACCAGAAGCTTTGGTAACGGCTTTTTCAAACGTGAAAAATGTGCCGTCGGGGTCAACTTCCGCAGGCGTTTTTTCACCCAACAAGTGACACAATTGCACAAAATGCTGCTGCGAAGCAGAACGCTCGGTCAAAGTGGAATTTTGCCAAGTTTTAATAAATTCATCGACGCTCATGAGGGGTCTCGGGAATGGGGAAATAAAACAGGGGAAAAAATACCCCCTTTAAAAAAGGGGGTAGGGGATTTAAAAATCTTTACAGAAGCCCCCAACCCCCTAAAGGGGGCTTTAAAGATAAAGAAAATAATTTGCTTGTCTTTAAAGGTTTAGCCCCCTGTAGGGGGTTGGGGGCTTCTTTAGTCTTTAGGGGCTTCTTTTCAGCTTACAGCTCTTGATCGATGTCAATCACTTTGCTGTTTTTATCAACTTCCGCGCCTTCTTTGACCACAGGCAACAAGTCAGCACGACTCACACCCAGACCCAAAGCCAACGCGCTCGCGACATAAATGGATGAATACGTCCCGACCACAATGCCGATAATCAAAGCGGTGGCAAAACCATGAATCAAATCACCGCCAAAGAAGAACAGCACCACCACCACTAACAAGGTGGTGACCGAAGTCATGATCGTACGACTCAAGGTTTCATTGATAGAAATATCAATTACTTCAACCGCTGTTTTCTTACGCAATTTCAGGAAGTTGTCACGAATTCTATCGAAAACCACAATCGTGTCATTTAACGAATAACCAATAACAGCGAGCATTGCCGCCACCGTGGTTAAGTCAAACTCAATGCGGAAAATCGAGAAAACCCCTAAAATCATCACAGGGTCATGCAAGGCTGCCAACACTGCGCCCATTGCAAAACGGTATTCAAAGCGCAACGCCACATAAATTAAAATCCCGATCATGGTGTAAATTACTGCTAACACCGCATCTTGAATTAATTCATTGCCAACATACGCCCCCACGAACTCATTGCGACGCACTTCAACTTTTTGACCACCTTGTTGCAAAATGTTCATCACTTTTTCATTCATTTCCTGATTTTTTAATTCAGGATGAATGCCTAAGCGAATAGAAACATCACGCGCAGTACCAAAATGTTGCACCACGACTTCAGGAAAGCCGCCCTTGTGCAGGTTTTCACGAATCGGCTGTAATTCAACCGCTTGTGAATAACTGACTTCCATCAGCGAGCCGCCTGTGAAATCTAAACCAAACACTAAACCCTGCGTCAGCAACGAAATCACCGTGATCACGGTCATCAAAATTGACCCGATCATTG
>JBDKHS010000339.1:0-8839 GCA_039797505.1 Pseudomonadota bacterium
CTAATCCGAAATCAATTTTCACTGCGCCCCTAAATATCCTAAACATAGGGTCACAGCCATTAAGTTAACGTCAGTTCGGGATAAGAAAGAGCTGAAAGTTTAATAAATCTCGCTTGTTAAAGAAGTTTGTCTCGTTCCAACGCTCCAGCGGCGAGGATTTTACAAGCTTCTACTGTACAACAATGAGGGTCTTATCGATTCAACTGTGTCATGCCTAGAGTTATTACCTTGCAAGATGGAATACGCTACGCTATTCCACCCTACGACTCAATTTTCTACGCTTTCTTATCTCGAACTCAGGTTAAAAATACGCTATTCTTTTTGAAAGTCCGAATATAACTGTTTATGCTCAATAAAAACAGCTCATCACCTCACGAGGTTTTATCATGTCCACCCCAGTAGCAAGAGTGATTGCCACCCCCGCCGCCTTAGAACTGATTGAACGTTTAAAAGCCAAGCATGGGGCATTAATGTTTCATCAATCAGGTGGTTGTTGTGATGGCAGTGCGCCGATGTGTTATCCCGACGGCGAGTTTTTAGTGGGCGATCAAGATGTAAAGCTTGGGGAAATTGGCGGCTGTGCGTTTTATATTGGCGCGGCACAATATGAATATTGGAAACACACCCAGATTATTATTGACGTGGTGGCAGGACGCGGCGGCATGTTTTCATTAGAAGGGGTTGAAGGCGTGCGCTTTTTAAGCCGCTCGCACTTTTTCACTGATGAAGAATGGGCGGGATTGCTTGAAGCCTATCCACATTTGAAAGATTAACGCTGTTCCCATTCTGTAATCAATTTATCCAAGTCGAGCATTTGCATCGCACTGATGGCGGCTTCCTCTCGACCTGCATGACATAAACCACTGATGCCTGCTTGCTGATAAGCATCGCGGGCAGTTGCGATGGTCGCTTGCAGCACAAATTCAGCAAAAGCCTGTTTATCCAAGTTGCACACTGCGCATTCCAATCGCGGCATTTTGAAAACCTTCAAATATAAATTTTAATGTTTCTTCAGGCTGTTGCGTCGCTAAAATATATAACAGCGGCAAATAATGCTCAGCGGTGGGCACAGATAACAGCGCGGCTTGTCCATATTTTGGATAATTAATTAACGCCTCATGATTGCCCGCTAAACATTGTTGTTTAACCCACTCGTCGAACTGTACAGCCCACCGCAACGGTGGCACACCGTCGATTTGTCGCCAATTCACTTGTGCCAAATTGTGCACAATATTCCCACTACCGATAATCATCACCCCTTGTTCACGCAAAGGAGCAAGCCGTTGTGCTAATTGATAATGTTCAGCAGGACTGAGGTCTACCGCTAAACTCAATTGCAGCACAGGCACATCAGCTTTAGGGAAAAGCCAATGTAAAACTGTCCAAGTGCCGTGGTCAAAACCGCGCTGTGCATTCAGTTTGACGGGAAAATCGCCGAGTAATTTTTGCACCCGTGCTGCCCATTCAGGCGCGCCTGCGGCGGGGTAATTCATTTGAAATAATTCAGGGGCAAAATTGCCAAAATCATAAATCATCGGCGGTTGTGGATGCACACTAATTTGTGTATCGAAACTTTCCCAATGCGCAGAAATCATTAAAATTAATTCAGGCTTAGCCAAGCCTTCCCCAAGCTGTTGCAGACAACGGGTATAATGGTTGTCTAACAGTGCGTTAAGAGGATGTCCATGTCCAATAAAAAAGGCTGGGGTACGCATTTAACGATCAAAACCTCCAAGTAACATAATAATATCGCGAGCATTATCCGCATTACGTCGCCGTTCTGCTGCTATTTTGGTGTCAGAAACTGACTCGACTTCACCCCATGAAGCAAACGCATGTTCACGCACAGTTAAGCCTTTGGGAGAATACATATTTTTATCTGCACCGTTGTCAAGCAGCAATTTCACATTGTCCAACGAATAGGCAGAAATCGCAGGAAACAGCGGCGTATAACCCGCAGAATCAGGCATATTAATATCTGCCCCTTTACTGATCAATAATTTTAACGGCTCAATCGATTTGCCACAGGCGGCGGCATGAAACAAGGCTCGTGATTTCATAATCTCCGCGCCCTTGCTCATTAAATATTCCATCATTTCAATATTGCCACTTTCCGCAGCCATTCCAAGCGGCATGGTATTTTTTGCGTCTTGGCTGTGAATATCCGCACCTTGGTTCAATAAAAAATCTACTAATTTAACGTGATGATTCAAAATCGCCAAATGCAGGGCAGATTGTTGGCGTTTATTATCGCTGAGTAGGTTTAAATCTGCCTTGTGCGCTGCCAACAAACTCGCCAATTCCACCAAGGCAAGCTCCCGTGTTTCCTGCGGTGCAGTGTCTGCGGGATAGTGATAGGCTGCCACATAATGCAAAGGGGCAAAGCCTGGGTCTTTATCGCGTAAGTTGGGGTTTGCCCCGTGTTCTAACAAGACTTGAAAAGTTTTTTTATCTTTGCGATAACGCGCTGACATCAACAAAGGCGTTCTTTCAACGCTGGGCGTTTTCGGATCGCTACTCACCGTTAAGCTGTCTACTTTTGCGCCGCGTTCTAGTAAAATTTCGACTAAGTCGTTATAGCCAAATTTTGCGGCAATATGTAGCGGTAACTCACCTGCTTCATTGGGATTTTCGCAATCTGCCTTGGCTTCTAACAATAATTTAACCACTTCCCGCCGCCGTTTTTTATAATCCAATATTTCTTCAGGTTTGGTTAGATTGTTTTCACGGGAATCGCCTTCAATCGCCAGATGTAACGGGGCATTGCCTTTGTAATAGCCTTGCACTGCCGCGCCATTTTTCAATAAAACTTCAACGATTTCTTTGCGCGAAAAACGGCAAGCCTCGTGTAGTAAAGTGCAATCATCCCAGCTTCGGCAATAAACATAATTCTTATTAAATTTGAGGTAGTCTTGAATTTTGGCAAGATTGCCTTGGCGTGCTGCATAAAGTGCATCTACAAAGCTGTAGGGTGCTTTATCTAAGGTTTCTGGGCTAAACGGGTTTACAACTTCTTGAGGCGTTTCATCCTCCTCAACCTCGTTATTATTCCCAATTAAATTTTTAATTTTATCGAATAATCCCATGATTCAGTCCTTTAGTTGGTCTTTTTCCGTGTTCTGAATCCTCCAATAGAGTACGGAGCGACACGTTTATTGATGAAGCATTATTGTCTATTTTAGCAAATAAGTCACTGATATAAATACCAAGACCTTGGGGTGTGTCACCCATTAAGCCTTAACAGGCAGTAGCCTGTATGCAAGGTAGTGGAATGCGGAAGATTTGAATCTTAACGGAAGCCCCCCAACCCCCTAAAGGGGGCTAAATACAAATAATTTAAATCTTTAAAGTCCCCTTTAGGGGATTTAGGGGCTTCTTTAGCGGTTAATGCCTATTTGATGACATGCCCTAGCCATCTCACTATGTCTTTGTAGTTGCTCTTCCAGCATTGCAAGCTGTGCTGCATTGATTCAACACGGTTTTCCTTAATAGTGATTTTCAAGTAATACTTTCACGATTGCTGTTTCAACGCGTTTACAGTATTCCCAGAGGCTATCTTCATGCAGTAACTATGCGCATACCCATGAACACATCAATAATAAACTGCGCAATTTGTTCAGGATCATTCATATTTAACAAGGGCAAATGACTAAGCTCATTCAAAGGTGCATCGCTTGCCACTGCAATAATATTTTCATCTTCCAAGCACAATAAACGACACCCCAAACTTGGGCGATGTACTTCGAGCTTTGGAAATTCTTCATGTTTAAAGCCTTCAACCAGAATTAAATCTAAAATACTTTGATCAAATTGTGGCAATAAACCATCTAAATAAGGTTCGTCAAACTCCCCTGTTTCCGTCATCAACACCCAGCGTTGACGCGAGGCGACTAACATTTGTGACACGCCACCTTCCTTGCGTAAACGATAACTGTCTTTTTCAGGATGATCGATTTCAAATTGATGATGTGCATGTTTTATCATCCCCACCCGCACACCACGCGCCTTGAGCAGAGGCAATATTTTTAATAATAATGTCGTTTTACCCGTGCCACTGAAGCCGACAAAACCAAGAATAGGAATTTCTGCGGTGCTGACCATAACGTATTAAACACTGAGCTGTTGGGCGAAAGAGAGGAGTTGTTCAGGCGTATTAAGATTTAAAAACATCTCAGGAGAAGCTGAAAAGTCCACCGTGATAAAATGATGTTGTTGATAAAATTGATAAATTTTGCGCTCACCTGCATTCAATGCTGATTCCAAAGTGGGCAACACACGACGCGCCACCAAAGCAAAAGTCGGCTGTAAATGTGCACCATCATGCGCCACACTGATGTCTGCCTGTGTAGCGCGTAAAGCCTGATACAAGCGCATCACTAATTCAGAATGAATCACAGGCGCGTCACAGGGAACAAATACCACATAATCCGTGCTTGCCGCGCGTAATCCACTGGCAATCCCTGCTAAAGGACCTGAAAAATCACCACAATCTTGATCGGCAATTACGGGACAATCGCACAGGGCGGCATACTGTGCTTGATTACGATTTGCATTCACAAAGAGTTGTGAGACTTGCGGACGCAAACCTGCAATGGCATATTCAATTAAAAATTTCGTCCGAATTCGGCACAAGCCCTTATCCTGCCCCCCCATACGTTGTGCCTTGCCACCCGCTAACACAACGCCACTAATCAGGTTTTTCATCAACATGGCTAAACTCAGGTTTAAGTCCCAAAGTATTTTTTAACGGCTTAAAGAAGCCCCTAAATCCCCTAAAGGGGACTTAAAAAAACAAATAGTTAATCTTTAGCCCCCTTTAGGGGGTTGGGGGCTTTCTTTAATTGGAACTATCGTCGGCTTAAGGAACAGACAGTTTAGCATTTTCTAAATGCAGATGCCTGTCGGCAAGCTCGGGGTGCAATTCATGGCTGGTTAAAATGAGACTGATATTTTCTGCTTGTAAACGCTGTAATAACAATAAGCTGTGTGCTTTAGATTCTTGATCCATATTTGCCGTGGGTTCATCGAGCAGTAGCAAACGCGGTGATAAAATCCGAGCGCGGGTCAAAGCAACCCGTTGTTTTTCGCCCCCTGACAAGCAACGGGCATGACGCTCTGCCAAATGGCTTAATTCTGCCCATGCCAAAGCTTGGCGCACTTTTTCTGCAATTTCAGCCCGTGCCATTCCACGACAACGCAAGCCAAATCCCACATTTTCGGCGACGCTGCCATCAAATAAATACGGCTGTTGGTGTAAATAAACTGCTTGTTGACGTAATAATTTTTTTGCCTGCCGCCAAGGCTGCGCGGGGGAATCTTGCCATTGCACGGTGAGCGAGTCGGGCGACAATAACCCTGCCAGAATTTTTAGCAGTGTGGTTTTACCGCTCCCATTGCGCCCTGTCAAAATCAAGCTGCCTTGAGCGGGCACTGCAAACTCAGCAATATCGAGCACCATTTGCCGCTGATAGCTGAAACGTAAATTGCGCAGAGACAGTAAAGTATTCACGACATCACTTCACCTTTGCCCTGTACGCTGGCAAGTCCTACATTCAGTAATAAAGCAATAAATAACAGCACCATTCCAAGCGCAATGCCTTGTGAGAATTCGCCCTTACTGGTTTCCAAAGCAATCGCGGTGGGAATATTGCGGGTGTAATTCAGGATGTTGCCGCCGACCATCATCGAGCAACCAATTTCTGAAATGATCCGTCCAAATGCCACAATCAGCGCGGCGATTAAGCCGAAACGGGTTTCATACATTACGCTAAACATGGCTTGTATGGGTGATGCGCCCAAAGTGATGGCGGTTTCAAAAGCGCGTTTGTCCGCCGCTTGCAAGGCTGCGTGCCCCATCGCGACCAGCACGGGAAAACTCAGCAAGATTTGTCCCAATACCATAGCCGTTTGGGTAAATAATAATTTCAAATCTCCGAATATGCCTTGTCGCGACAGCAATAAATATAATAACAAGCCCATCACCACAGAAGGAAAGGCGAGTAAGACATTAAACCACGCGATTAAAAAACGTCTGCCCACAAATTGCGTGTGTGCTAATAGAAACGCTAATAATAAAGCGAAGGGCGTAGCGATGCTTAACGCCAACAGAGATACTTTCAGTGAAGATGCAATAATCATCCACAGTGCTTTATCGCCTGAAAACAGTAACCAGAATGCTTGTTGTGTGGCTTGGGAAATATGTTCCAACCGATGACCTTGAATTAACTGTATGAATTTAAATCTTAAACTGCGTCCTCAATCTGAGGAGAGTATCAAAGTTACTTTAAATAAAGCCCCCAACCCCCTAAAGGGGGCTAAACCTAAAAAATTTTGTTTTTAAACTCCCCTTTGGGGGGAGGAGAGTCCCAA
This sequence comes from Pseudomonadota bacterium, assembly GCA_039797505.1. Classification (GTDB taxonomy): domain Bacteria; phylum Pseudomonadota; class Gammaproteobacteria; order Beggiatoales; family Beggiatoaceae; genus JAQTYU01. The sequence continues at coordinate 6,370 of JBDKHS010000339.1, forward strand.
AGTATTTTTAACCCCCTTTAACTGCGCCCCTAAATCCCCTAAAGGGGACTTAATAGTTTGTTAATCTTTAGCCCCCTTTAGGGGGTTGGGGGCGCAGTTAAGGCAAAAACTTAGGGCGACAAACGTTCCAAATGCCAGCCCGTTCCTTGTGCACAATAGACTAAACGATCATGTAAACGACTGGCGCGCCCTTGCCAAAATTCTACTGATTCAGGTTTTAAACGATAACCGCCCCAATGTGGTGGACGCGGCACAGGCTGCCCTGCATATTTTTCAGTAACTGCTTGTAATTTCGCTTCAAATTCAGCACGGCTGCTTAACACCTGACTTTGTGCCGAAGCCCATGCGCCAAGTTGACTTTCACGCGGACGAATCGCGAAATATTCATCCGATTCCGCCGCGCTGACCTTTTCCGTTTTGCCTTCAATGCGCACTTGTCTGGCTAATTTATCCCAAAAAAACAATAAGCTGGCATAAGCATTGTGTGCTAATTCTTGCCCTTTACGACTTTCATAATTGGTGTAAAACACAAAACCGTTTTCATCAAATTCTTTCAATAACAAAATCCGAGCGGCGGGCTTGCCCTCAGCGGATACGGTGGCGACGGTCATCGCGGTGTGATCCACTAAACCCGCCGTTTTCGCATCTTCAAACCAGCGTGCAAATTGGCTGATGGGGTCAGCAGTCACATCTTTTTCATACAGTTCTGTGGCGTAAGTCATTATTATTCCTATTTTTACGATAAAAGCAGGTTATTTAAAATCATGTTGCCGCCATGCTTCGTAAATAATTACGGCGGCTGAATTCGATAAGTTCAGGCTACGATTGCCTGCTTGCATCGGAATTTTAATAATTTGATCAGCGGGTAAATTATCTAAAATCGCTTGCGGCAAACCTCGGGTTTCAGGGCCAAATAAAAACGCATCGCCTGCTTGATAATGCGGGTCTACATGGCGCAGCGTGCCGCGTGTTGAACAAGCAAAAATCCGCTTTGGGGCAACTTTCTCAATGAAATCCTCTAAGTTGGGATATTCTTTGACATTCACCCATTCGTGATAATCCAAACCTGCGCGACGCAAACGGCGGTCGTCCAGCACAAAGCCCAGCGGATGAATTAAGTGTAACGCAACATTGCTATTGGCACACAGGCGAATAATATTGCCGGTGTTCGGGGGAATTTCGGGTTGGTAAAGCACACAATGAAACATGCCGATAAATCTATCCTGCAAAAGTTAAAAAATCAGAGAAAAGTCCATTGGGAAAATGTGGCGGCTTGTCCGCAATATTGCCCTTGTGGGTTGTACACATTCCAAACAATGGCTTGTTTAATTTGAAAACGTTTGCCCGTGGTGGAAATGCGTACACCCGTGTAGTCGTCAATATAGCCGTTTTCGGTGACGCGCTGCAATAAAATAGCCCGTTCACTGCGTTCCATCGGTTCTGCGGTGAGGCGTGAGGGCATGAGAATTAAATGTTCCCAATCCGTTTCCCATAACTTGAGTGCAGTTTGATTGCCGTAATTTAACAAAGGATCGGCTTGTGTGCCATGCGAAACCACCACTTTATCTGCATGAAACAGTTGTGCGGCTTGTTCGACAGGATCAGCACTGAGCTGGTTTAACAGTGGATAGCCTAAGGCTTTTTGAAAAGTATTTAACAAGCATTGCGTATGCGCAATCACTTCGGGCGTTTGCCAAATATTCATTATTTAACGAGCATTGATTTAGAGAGAAGAGAAAAGCATATTAAAAGCCCAGTGAGGTTTCAATGGGCTTGTTTTGAAAATTCAAAAAGAAGGGGGGATTAGTTTACACTCTAAGAATTAAGCATGAGGATGATGGCGCACCGAATCCCAAATTTTCCCAACCCATGATTTTTCTGACCATGTGGGTTTTAAACCTTTGGCGATCAGGAAAGGGCCATACTTTTTGTCATCGTTTAAGATGTGATAGGTCAGCCAATGGCGAAGAAAATGTAACACTTCCATGCTCACCGAGGATTCATTAGCGGCGGTCTTGTGCTGCAATTCTACCACTTGATTGATTAATTCTTGATGGTGTTTTTTGTGGGCATCATAGTCGGGATAGTCGAAAATCCGCATCAGGCTTTCTTCGACGGCGAAGTGAATCACGGTGTATTGCGCCAGTTCGTTTAAAATCGCATTCACTTCTTCTTTGTCGGTACGACGGATAATGGATTCATACATCCGATTGACTAAGCCGACTAATACCTTGTGCTGCTCGTCAATTTCTTGTACGCCAACGCTAAGCTCATCCGTCCATTCTACCAAGGGTTTCATCGTGTATTTCTCTTCATTGTTGAGTAAATATAGCCAGTAAATACTGACTATGATATAGATAAAATTCTGTCGCGCAGTATTTGCGCCATCTTAAATTTAATCTGAGTTCGGGATAAGAAAGATTTGTAGTAGGGTGGAATAGCGTAGCGTATTCCACCGTGAAGCGTGATA
>JBDKHS010000340.1:0-5646 GCA_039797505.1 Pseudomonadota bacterium
CTCACCCCAATCGCAATAATTGCCGATTGTCCAAAATTCAAGGCAGACATGGAGGTTTGACTTTTAGTTGCGGCTTCTTCCCATTGCTGCAAAGTCTCGTTGTGGCGACGCGCTTCTAGGCTTTCATTGCCAAAATATTTGACGGTTTCGTAATTGATAAGGCTTTCAATCGCTTGATTATTGGCTTTGGATTCTAAAGAATTCATTAAATGCCGATATTCAATGCGCCATTCGGTAATTGCAAAGGTAAAACCGATATAAACTGCCACCGTCGCAAACGTAATCAGCGCAAATTTTAGTTCATATTGTGTGAATAAAATGGCAGCAATTAAGGCAAATTCTGCAAAAGTGGGGATAATACTAAAAATTAAATAGTTTAGAATAGTGCTGATGCTGCGCGTGCCACGTTCAATATCGCGGGAAATGCCGCCAGTATTGCGTTCCAAATGAAAACGTAAGGATAAGGCGTGTAAATGACTGATAACTTGGCTTGAAACTTGCCGCATTGCCCCATAACGTACTTTGGCGAATAAAACATCGCGTAATTCGTTAAATAAGGCAGTGGCTAAACGTAATCCCCCGTAAGCTGCCAATAATAAAACAGGTAAAACAATAGGTTGTACGTTAGTCAGGGTGTCAACAATATCTTTTAACACGAGGGGCACGCCGACATTGGCGAGTTTGGCAAAGATTAAGGCAGTTAATGCGGCGGAAACCCGTCCTTTATACGCCCATAAATAGGGCAACATTGCATGAATATTTTGAGAATCATTGCGTTGCGTGGGAACGGCTTCGGTACGAAAAGTAGAATGTCCAGACATTTTATTGAATTATCGCTAGAATTTGCTGATTTTCCTATTTTACTATGGTGTAAGATGTTACTAAAGGTTTTTCATTTCCCCTTGTTAGCGCAGGCGACAATTTTAACGTGAGTTTTGCCAGTGCCATGACATTTCTTTCTAAACGGTCTATGAAAATTTATTTAATTTTCCTGCTGGGTGCATTGTGCAGTTCATCGCTGTGGGCAGACCCACGCCCGAAAATTGGACTCGCCTTGTCGGGTGGCGGGGCGCGTGGCTTTGCGCATATTGGGGTGTTGCAAGCCCTTGAAAAAATGCACATTCCGATTGATTACATTGCAGGCACGAGCATGGGCAGCGTGGTCGGAGGCTTATACGCCAGTGGCTTATCAACACAGGCTTTGCAAAAAGCAGTGCAAGAAGAAATCAATTGGGAACAAGTGTTTGAAAGCACCAAATCTGACCGTGACCGCTTGAGTTATCGGGAAAAACAAAATCAACGCCGCTTTTTTCTGGATTTGGAAGTGGGACTGACGCAGGAAAATATCACCGCGCCCGCAGGTTTAATTAACGGTCAAAACATGTTCTTAATTTTGAAACGCTTGACCCGTAATATTCACGTTAAAAATTTCTCCGAATTGCCAATTGCATTTAAAGCCGTTGCCACGGATTTAAATTCAGCCCAGCCCTATTTGCTCGAAAAAGGCGATTTAGCCCTTGCGTTGCGGGCTTCGATGGCAGTGCCGTTTGCGTTTTCACCGGTGGAAATTGATGGGCATTTGCTCGCAGATGGTGGAATTTTAAATAATTTGCCTGTGGATGTGGTCAAGGCGATGGGCGCGGATGTGGTGATTGCAATTAATATTTCTACGCCTTTGGGACAATTAAAAGCCAACAGTTCATTTTTAGCGGTGGCACAGCAGGCAATTGATACTGCCTTAATTCAAAATACTTTAAATGCGTTAAATAAAGCCGACATCGTGATTACGCCCGAGATTGAAAATTATCGCTCTGATGATTTCAGTAAAGCAGCAGAATTAATTGCCAAAGGCATGGAAGCAATTGAAAATAAAAAAGTTTTGCTAAAGGGGCTTGCGCTGAGTACCGGGGAATATGCCAATTATCAAGCAGGTTTGCACTTGCACGCGCCCACCACCCACGAGGCAATTACCCCGAGTTTTGTCGAAGTCACGGGGCAACAACGCGCCAGTGCGGAAAGTTTGTTGGGAAAACTTGAAAATTTAGTCGGCAAACGCTTGAATACAGAAGAAATCGAGCAGGCAACGCAGCGCATTATGTCCTTGAACGATTTTGAACAAGTGGATTATCAAATTACCCACAAACCCACGGGCGAAGCGGGTTTAACGTTCAAAGTGCGCGAAAAACCTTGGGGCCCTGATTATCTGCGTTTTGGGGGCAGTGCGAGCACCAGTTTTGATAATAAAACTGAAGTGTCTGCCCTGTTGCGCCACGAGCGTTTAAATGTGAATGCTTTGGGTGCGGAATGGGTCAACGAGCTGACGTTTGGCGCGGGTTATTCTTTCCGCAGTGAATTTTTTCAGCCTTTGGACTATCAACGCCGTTTTTACGTCATGCCGTACATGGTTTTAGGACGAAATTTTCGGCAAGTGTTTGAACAGCAACGCGGTATTGCAGAATATAATGTGCAAAATGCGAGTTTCGGGGTCGATGTGGGCATGCACTTCAGCAATGTAGGCAATTTGTATGCGGGTTTGCGGCGCAATTATCAACAGGCTCGGGTGCAAATTGGGGACAATTCCCTGCCTAATACCCATACTAAAGACAGTGCTTTTGTCGTCGGTTATGGCTATGATGATTTAGATGATCGTGTATTTGCAAAACGTGGCTTGCGGCTCACCGCACAAGCAGAATTTCATCAACAACAATTACATGCCGCCGATAATTATCAAAAATTTGAATTGCATGCGCGTCATCACAAAAGCTTAACGCCTGAAATAACCTTGTTGTCAGAATTTAATTTTGGTAGTTATTTTAATTCGCAACCGCCGCCTTATGAAAATTTTACCTTGGGCGGGATTAATGGCTTGGCGGGTTATGCTTTGGGCGATATGGGCGGCAAACAGGCATTATTAATTCGCATGGGCGGCTTAGTGACTGCACCGAGTTTGCTCAAATTTGGTTTAGGAAATTTGCGTTTATTGGCTTTGGCGCACGCGGGCAATGCGTGGGATTATAGCCGTGAAATCTCGCTGAAAGATTTGCGTTATGGGGGCTTGGGGGCGATCGTGTGGGACACGAAGTTTGGGAGTTTATTGTTGGGCACGGGCTACACGCGTGGCGGACAGCTACATTACGCCTTATCTTTGGGAAGTTTTTTCTAACAGGGTTAGATGATGTTGCAATTGCCGTTAAACATAGGATTGTCGGATGCTGCCAGTTTTGCCAATTTCACCCCCGAGGGGAATGAAGTGGCGTATGCGGCATTACAAAATCTGCTCTCACGCCAAACCAGCAATTACTGCATTTATCTCTGGGGCGCGCCGGGCACGGGGAAAAGTCATTTATTGCAAGCGACTTGTCACGCTTTAAGTCAAACTCACGCCGTGCCTGCCTATTTACCGCTCAAACAAGTGTCACGCAGTGGCATTGAATTGTTGGAAGGTTTGGAAAATTTAGATGCAGTGTGTATTGATGATTTGGGCGCGATTGCGGGCGTGGCGCAGTGGGAGCGGGCTTTATTTGAGTTGTTCAATCAGTTACGTGATGCCCAAGTGCCGCTAATTTTCAGTGCACACGCGCCGCCGCAACAATTGGGCTTGCAGTTACCTGATTTAATTTCGCGTCTGAGCTGGGGCGGGGTTTATCCTTTGCAAAGTTTGAATGAAGTTGAAACCGTACACGCTTTGCAAAAACGCGCGCAGGATTATGGCTGGACTTTGCCCGAGGAAGTGGCGCGTTATTTAATCAAGCATTGTGCGCGGGATATGCCTTCTTTAATCGCATGGTTACAACGGCTGGATTATGCGTCGTTGGCGGCGCGGCATAAAATTACGATTCCGTTTGTGCGGCAGTTGTTGAAGTGAGTTTGAAATAGGCGAGTAGCTCGTCTGGAATATGGAGGAGTGCAGGCTAATTGCTAAAAAAGAGATTGTTGTGGAGATTTAGGTGGATAGAATACACCCACAATGATAAACGGATTTTTCGATCGGCGAATGTGATGTTCTTTTGTCGTACCCAAAAAAAGATACACTTCATTGTTGTTTACGAAAGTATCAAAATATTTCTGTCTAACTTTAGAGAGGGCAACTTGTTCATCACCCCCAGAACGTTTTAGACAGTTCCAGTACAACATGCCAATTTCCCAGTCTCCAATCATTAAAGTGCTTTCTGTTCCATTTTTATCTCGAAATTTATAACTAAACTTATAAGGTAGTTTTCTAACTGGTTTAAAATCATTGTCCGCTTGTTCATCAAAAAGATTTTGCTGTTTCAATGCTTCAAGTTTGCCATCGCTCCAGTTACGTTCTACTCGCTCACAAATGACATCTATTATTTCAGCTGGTTTAAATACAGCCAATGAAGTCAGTATGTCATTATTTTTTGCTTCACTGATAAGCACAGACAAATCATCATAAACTTTTTTTAAACAAAGTTCTTTCCGTACCTTCCAATTATTCTCTGTTCCTACGCTGTCTAATACTGTCGGTACGTCATCAGCATGACTAAAGTGACAACTATAGCTTTCGGGACGAAAATCACTTTCGTTTTTTATCAGTTCCAGTTCAATCCACTGATACTTTCTATACTGAGCGTCATAGTCCAACTTGCGAAATGGGATCGGATAAATTCTCACCCAAGTACCATCTTCTCGAAAACCCGCTGTACAAACTAACTCACTATATTTCTCTGATATTGTCGGGTATGTTTTTACCGTAATGAGTATTTTTGTTTTCGCCATGTTACAAATGCTCGACTTTTATTTCCAATTTAGGATTTAGTGCTACCACCTGAGCAACTCTGCTTCTGTGACATTGTACATGTTGTGACTCAAAACACGTTAAAGCAATACGTTCATATTGTTGAAGTAGTGTTACAACGTTGCTTATCTCAGAAGATTGTTCAGACAATATTCTGAGTTCATACTGGTTTAATAATCTATCATAATCCATCTGGGTTTTGAGATTTTTTCTGTACTCCGAATCAATTCCTAACTCACGGAAATGCACATATTCAATACCGTAGTTCGAAGCTATTTCTTTCAAAGAACTTTTAGAAAATCCTTTTTTACGACTAATAGCATTTTTACGTACATCACATAATAACTTTACGTTATTTTCAACTAGCTTATGAAAATACGCTTCACTAGATAAACCTTCATATCCAATCGTAAACAACATACAATATTTTTCGTTCATGATATTTAACCTTAAAAACTCATTGTAATTTCATTATTATAGCATTAAGTATACTCAAATATTAATAGTTGCCTATACTTAGCTAGCATAGGGTATATAAGCGTAGCATCATATACCTTAATACCTAAAAAATTGCCCAATCCATTTTTTAAAACTCATTCCTCTCAGGTGCATGGCGACTACATCTTATGCACCCTACGAACAAACTGAATTAAAATTAAGGGATCGAACGCTTGGCTATTTTTGGTGCAGCTCCTACTCATTCCTTAAACCACCCGCCCACCAAATCCGACACGCCCCTTCATCTGAAACCATGCACGGCCCCGACAGGATTACGCGGCGTGCACGCTGTGCCGTATGATTTGCATTGATTAGGATAGAGTTTCCCTAAAACCACTTTAGTAGGTTGGGTTAGCCTAAGCTAACCCAACGAAAATAAAGCAGTTCAG
>JBDKHS010000341.1:0-2717 GCA_039797505.1 Pseudomonadota bacterium
ATCCTCTTCATCATATCCCGAATTTTTCAACGCCTGATAACACTGGGTTTGACTAAAACCGCGATACAGCAAAAAACGCAATTGAGCAGCTTTATCCTTCTGACTGTGCGGCAAGGCTTCACCAAAACGTTTGCAGCGCAAAGCATTTGCCAAACGCTGCCATTCTGGATCACGCGCATCGACTGCATCCAACAACTCTGCCCCAATACCGCGCTGCCGCAATTCCTGAATGATGCGCAACGGACCACAACCGCGATTCGTTCGCGAACGCACAAAGGCTTCTGTAAAACGCGCATCACTCAAATAACCCAATTCCACCAAGCGCGTTAATTCAACTTCAATCAAGTCCTGCGGAAACTCTTTGGCGAGCAATTTTTTGGTCAGTTCAAAACGCGAATGTTCACGCCGCGACAGCGCGTCTAGGGCAAATTGTCGGATTAATTGAGCGTCGGACACCTTATGCGTCGAGGTCGTCTTCTACAACTTCCGTGCCTTCCTCTGCAATACTGCTGTTATATTCAGCAACGGGCGACACCAACAGTTTTTCACGGATTTGCTTTTCAATGGTTTGCGCCATTTCAGGACGATCCCGCAAATATTGGCGCACATTTTCCTTACCTTGCCCAATGCGTTCGCCGTTGTAGCTGTACCACGCGCCCGCCTTATCGATAAAGCCGTGTTTCGCGCCTAAATCGATAATTTCACTTTCACGAGAAATGCCTTCGCCGTACAAAATATCAAAAATCACTTCTTTGAAAGGCGGCGCGACTTTATTCTTGACGACTTTGACTTTGGTTTCATTGCCGATAATGTCTTCACCGCGCTTGATTGCGCCAATGCGACGAATATCCAAACGTACCGAAGCGTAGAATTTTAGCGCGTTACCGCCCGTGGTGGTTTCAGGACTCCCAAACATCACCCCGATTTTCATCCGAATTTGGTTAATAAAAATCACTAAGGTATTGGTACGCTTAATATTGGCGGTCAATTTGCGCAAAGCTTGCGACATCAAACGGGCTTGCAAACCCATGTGGGAATCGCCCATGTCGCCTTCAATTTCCGCTTTCGGGGTTAAAGCGGCAACGGAGTCCACTACCACCAAATCCACTGCGCCAGAACGCACCAACATATCCGCAATTTCAAGGGCTTCTTCGCCATTATTAGGTTGAGAAACTAATAATTCGTTGACATCGACCCCGATTTTTTCCGCATACAATCTATCCAGCGCGTGTTCTGCGTCGATAAAAGCGGCAACTCCACCCAAACGTTGGATTTCAGCTGCCACTTGTAAAGTCAACGTGGTTTTGCCCGAAGATTCTGGGCCGTAAATTTCGACCACGCGCCCACGTGGCAAACCGCCCACGCCTAATGCCAAATCCAAACCTAATGAACCTGTAGAAACGGTTTCAATGTCGCGCACGACACCTGCATCACCCATGCGCATTACAGAACCTTTACCGAATTGTTTTTCAATTTGACCCAGCGTATTGCTGAGGGCTTTTTTCTTGCCTTCGTCCATAATCGTTTCTCGCCTTGCGTATATAGATGTTGAATTATCCCACACTTATCTTAGCGATGCTATAGCAGTTAATTTATTGAAATAAAAGTATTTTTTTAAAATATTGAAGCGAATTTGAGACTTAGCGCGGGGGCGATTTTGAGGAATTTTTACCCCCTGATTTTATGCGTTATTTGCCCTTGTTAAATATAGGTTTAACAGCGACGAACCCCAGTTTTCGCAACATTTTAAAGCGTATTCCACTATACTTTATTAGTAAGAGCTAATTTATTAAAAATTAGCCTGCCTAAGGAGAAGAGGATAGCGCAGTAGGCTGCGAGCTGCTGACGCGCCATAAACATAAGGCATACTAACCACAAGCGAGATTTTCCCATGCAACACGACTCTCAAGCTGCACACGAGACACCTAATTCACTCAGCCAATTCATGTCGAATGCCAATCAGGTGTACCACCAAGCGGTGCATTCGATGTTTGCCTTATTGGAAAGTGTTTGTGAAGGTGCACTGGCAGTTGACAAGCAAGCCCGCGTCGTCTGGATTAATGATAAATATCTAAATTTATTAGGGGTTTCAGACAGTGCCAGCGTTATCGGTCAAGTCATTGAAGATGTAATTCCTGCAAGCCCCATCCGCCAAGTTTTAGAGACAGGACAACCAATTCTTTTAGATATTTTAAGGTTTAATCAAAAATCATTTGTAGTGACCCGTTTTCCCATTAAGGATGAATTAGGCAATGTCACGGGTGCGGTGGGTTTCGTGTTTTATGACGATTTGGAATATCTCAAACCGCTGTTTTTCAAATTTACCCAATTAGAACTTGAATTAGCCTCCGCCCGCGAAGCTTTGGCACAGCAAGCAGAAAATCCTCAATTTTCTTTATTTATTGGCACAACGCCCACATGTTTAGAAGCCAAACGACTGGCGCGGCGAGTGGCGCATTTAGACAATACGGTATTGTTGCAAGGTGAAGCAGGCACAGGAAAAGAATTTTTAGCACGCGCAATTCATTCCAGCTCGGCACGGGCGCATAAACCAATCTTTAGCGTGCATGTGAGTACACTACCTGAAAATCAGTTGGATGCGGAATTATTTGGCATCAGTGAATCTGAGATGGGCGAGGGCGAAGGCAAGTTTATTCGCGCCCATGGCAGCACGCTATTTTTAGATGATGTTGGCGATTTGCCCTTAGATTTGCAAA
>JBDKHS010000342.1:0-2533 GCA_039797505.1 Pseudomonadota bacterium
GTGAATGCCACGCAATTGGCAGGCATGTTGAAACGCATCACTGATAACACCATTTCTGGCAAAATTGCCAAGCAAGTGTTTGAAGCGATGTGGAATGGGGAAGGCGATGCGGACAGCGTGATTGAAAAACAAGGCTTGAAGCAAGTCACCGACACGGGTGCGATTGAAAAAGTCATCGATGAAGTGATGGCGAAAAATCCCAAACAGCTCGAAGAATATCGCAGCGGCAAAGATAAGTTATTTGGCTTCTTTGTGGGACAAGTGATGAAAGTTTCACAAGGCAAGGCAAATCCTGATCAAGTGAATGAATTGTTGAAGCGCAAGCTTGCGCCGTAGTTTTTTAACTGCGCTCCAATTCCTAAGGCTAACTTAAAAAATAAGTAGTTAGCCAAATTTAACTCTCGTTCCCACGCTCCTGCGTCACAGCCATTAAGTTAAGCCGATAGCAATGTGTTAGGTCGTGAAATCTGGAGGTTTAAGGACTGGCAGTGCTCATAGTACTGCCAGTCCTCATTGTGCTGGATTCAAGACCTTCTAGGTTTTAAAAACCTAGAAGGTCTCACGCAGGATTTAAACCGCAGTATTCTTTACGTGATGCTTAACTTAATGGCTGTGACGCAGGAGCGTGGGAACGAGTTAAATCTTGCAAGAGATACAAACGACTTAAACAGCGTCTTAAACACAATACAATTTTAGGACTGGCAGTGCTTTGAGCACTGCCAGTCCTTTGAGTTTCACAAATCTCAGAAAACACCATGCGAAAAAAACTCATCGGTTTCATCATATTAAAAGTCATTATTTTAAGCCTGTGCGGCTTAGGCGGCTGGTGGTATTACGCAAAATACATCCAAAAAACCGCCGAACTTTCCAACTTCCCAAAAATTTCCGTACAAGTTTAAATTCGTTCCATTGCTGTTAGGAGTCAGGTAATGCCCTACACTGCTGAAATTAGTCGTGCAAATCCCACCTGTTTATTATTTTTAATTGATCAATCGGGTTCGATGCAAGACCCCTTTGGCAGTGGCGAACCTGTCAAGAAAAAAGCCGAAGCCGTTGCCGACGCAATCAATCGGCTGCTGCAAAATTTCGTGATTAAATGCGCCAAAGATGAAGGCGTGCGTGATTATTTTCACGTCGGCGTTTTAGGCTATGGGGTCGAAGTCGGCACCGCATTCGGCGGCGCATTGCGGGGACGCGAATTAGTGCCCATCAGCGACATCGCCAATTATCCCGCCCGCATTGAAGAGCGCGTGAAAAAAGTCGATGACGGTGCAGGCGGTTTAATCAGTCAAAATATTAAATTTCCCGTGTGGTTTGACCCGATTGCCAATGGCGGCACACCAATGTGTCAAGTGTTGCAACAGGCACAACGCATTATTAGCGAATGGCTCAAAGCGCATCCCAACTGCTTCCCGCCTTTGGTGGTGAATATGACCGATGGCGAATCTACCGACGGCGACCCCAGCGAAGCCGCGCTCGCTTTGAAAAATTTGAAAAGTAGCGACGGCGAAACCTTGTTATTTAATCTGCACTTATCCGCCCAAGCCTGCACCCCAATTGAGTTCCCTGACACTGAACTCGGCTTGCCAGACCAATACGCCAAACAATTATTCCAAATTTCCAGCGCGTTGCCCGAAGCCACCCGCAAAATCGCCCAACAAGAAGGCTATCGGATTTCTGCCAATACCCGAGGCTTTACCTTCAATGCCGACATGGTGGCGATGATTAAGTTTTTAGAAATCGGCACGCGCCCCAGTAATTTACGTTAATGCGTATCGAGCACAGCGCGTTATTTTTGCCCAAGCGCGGCAACACAGCTGCAGAATATGAAGATGCGTTTTCTTATCAACGGCACGGCGAGGAAGTGGCGCTTTGTGCGATTGCAGACGGCGCGACCGAATCTTCTTTCGCCAAAGTGTGGGCAGAATTATTGGTCAACGCCTACAGCCAAGATGCCAATATCGCGCCGCAATGGGCAGATTTGCAAGCACGTTGGTTCGCTTCAGCCCACAATAGCGCACAGCCTTTGCCGTGGTATGCCGAGGCAAAATTAGCGCACGGCGGCTTTGCCGCATTTCTCGGTTTAGAAATCACCCCCGAGAAATGGCAAGCCTGCGCTTTGGGCGATTGCTGTTTATTTCATCTACGAAACAATGAATTACAACAGGCATTTCCGCTGCAAACTTCCCAAGAATTTAATCAATCGCCGTTTTTGATGTCCAGTCAGGATACTTGGAAAAACGTCGCTAAGCATTTGGCGTGCTTGGAAAATACTTGGGAAACGGGCGATGAATTTTTCCTGCTCAGCGACGCGCTAGCGTGTTGGTGTTTGCAACAACATGAACAGAATAATCCCGAGTTGTGGCAACAATTACGCGACTTAAACCCCGACACTTTTCCCGAATTCATTGCCGAGTTGCGTGAACAACAGCAATTACGCAATGATGATGTCACCTTAGTTCGCTTACGTGTTCACGCGGTAACTTCATGAGTCTCTTATGAATTGTCCCACGGCGCAAGAATATAATGAGGC
>JBDKHS010000343.1:0-4294 GCA_039797505.1 Pseudomonadota bacterium
GCTTGTGGATTGCCTTGTTGTGCGGCTTGGCAGTTAGCTTGAATTGGGCAACGGCTACATTGTGGACGGCTACGTGTGCATAAAGTCGCGCCTAAATCCATCATCGCTTGCGTATATTCCCCAACCTGCTCAACAGGCGTGTAATCTGTCGCCAATTTCCATAATAAACGCGAAGTTGCGGTTTCGTCCGCAGGCGTGGGAATCGCATGATAACGGCATAACACCCGTTTCACATTACCATCTAAAATGGGGTGTGATTGTCCAAAAGCCAAGGCAAGAATCGCCCCCGCTGTGGAACGTCCAATGCCAGAAAGCGCAATAACTTGTTCAAATTTTTGAGGAAACTCACCCTTAAATTGCTGTTGAATTTGTTGGGCGGCGCGGTGCAAATTGCGGGCGCGCGCGTAATATCCCAAACCTGACCACTGCGCTAAAACTTCATCCAAAGGCGCGGTAGCCAAGCTTTGAATATCAGGGAAATGCTGCATGAAATTTTGATAATAGCCGAGCACGGTGTTGACTTGGGTTTGCTGCAACATGATTTCTGAAACCCACACGCGATAAGCGGTAGGCTGTTGTTGCCACGGCAAATCTTTGCGCCCATGCTCGGCAAACCAAGCGAGCACTGCCTCACTAAACTCAGCGTTTATCACGTTTTTTGGCGGCATTTTCTTCATGCAATTCCTGTTGCAATTCTTGGTGACGCGCTTCAATGCGCGAGGCTTGATAAAAATCTAAGCCTTTCAATTGCCGCGCCTGTTTGATTTGTTCCAAAGCCAAGGCGGTGCGCCCACTGGAATAATAAAATTCCGCCATCGAGAAATAAGAATCCACAATCTCCCCAATTTGCCGCTGCACCAACGCAAGTAGGCGATGATATTCGGGATAATTGCGCAAATGTAATTCTAACAGCAAGGGTTTCGCAGTCGCTGCCCGATTTTGCTGTAATAACAACTCGGCATATTCTAAAGTCAGTTGCGGGTCGTTGGGATAACTTTGCAGAGCTTTGCTATAAAGCTGCAAAGCTTGTGCAGGTTGATTTTGTGCCGCCGCCAGCCGCGCTTGTAAACTGCGATAAGCAACGCGGTCGGTATCATGTTTCACCAACCAATCTAATTGGGGTTGCACGCCACTGTATTCGCGAGTCGCTAATAAACACAAAGCTATCGCATAACGCACCGCACGTTCATCACGATAACGCGCTTCTTGCAAGGCTCGTTGTAAATTTTTGGCAAGTTTACTTTTATCCGATTCACTTAAAAACAAGAGTTTAGCGCGTGCCAATTGATACAGCGGCGAATCACTTAATAATTTTTTGGGATATTGTTCTGCCCGATCCCGCGACTCTGCCACGCGATTGCTGGTGACGGGGTGAGTGCGTAAAAATTCGGGTAAACCGCCTTCATAAAAGCGATTGCTGGCTTGGAGGCGTTCAAAGAAAATCGGCATACTGCGCGGGTCAAAGCCAGAATCTGCCAACATTTTCATCCCGACGCGATCCGCTTCTTCTTCGTGGGCGCGGGTGAAATTAATCTGCATTTGAATATTGCCCGCCGTGACTGCGGCAATTGCAGCTTCTGCCACTTGGGGATTTTTCATGCCTGCAATCGCGGCGGCAAGAATCGCTGCCATCGTGGGCAGGGAAAAATTATTGCTCGCTTCCATCGTCCGTGCAATGTGATGTTGCGTAACGTGAGCAATTTCGTGGGCAAGCACCGAAGCGAGTTCATTTTCATTCTGCGTGTGCAAAAACAAACCGCTGTGCACCCCAACAAAACCACCGGGCACGGCAAAGGCATTGATACTATTCTCATTGACCACGAAAAAATAAAACCGCTGTTCGGGATTATCGCTATATGCCGCGATTTGATGCCCCAGCGCATTTAAATAACTGTTTACTTCTAAATCATCAATAATATCAACGCCATTACGCAGTTGTCGCATAAAGCCTTCCCCAAGACGTTTTTCATCAGCAGGGGAAAGCACGGAACTGGCTGACGCGCCGATGTCGGGCAATTCGAGCGCGGCACAGGGCAAGCAGCACACTAAGGCAAGCCAAGCTATCGATTTCATGTTCATTGAGGACAGTGAATTAATGGGCGACTTGTGCGCGTAAAGCGGCACGTTTCGAGTCGAGGAGTAAGACGCGCACAGATTTGGTGAGGTGATCCAATCTCAAATTGCTCTTGCCATGTTGCAAGCTGTCGTAATACAAACAAGCGCGTAACATGTCGTTTTCAATCGCAAATAACTGAGTTTCATAATTCATTTCGGTCAAACCCAAAGGCTCGGCAAATAACACCAAGTGCATCCGATTGATGGTTTTCACATCCGAGCCACGCTCTTCAAAGAATTTTAGCAAACGTCCGCTTAAATAGCGTTCGCCTGCATTGGAAAGCACTTCCAGCGCATTGCCTTGATTTGCCTTGCTGTGTGAAAGCAAACCACGTCCAACCCGTTGAAAAAATTCTTCATTTTGTTCAGCTTCATAGGTAATCACGGTGACCACATTCAACAAATGTTCTTCAGCAATTTCTAACAAAATCTTGGTGACTAATTCGTGCACGCTTTCATAATTATTGGGTTTGATTTGGTGTAAACGCAATAAGCCAGTGACTTTAATAAAACTTTTCAAGGAGTTATCTGCCATCCGGCGCAAGGCACTGCGCTGCAATACATCTAAACGCGGATACAATAAAGACAAAATTTCAAAGCGTTGCTGCACCGAAGCGGATTGTAAAAACAGCGTGCGCACTAATTCAGGTTCACTCGCGCTTAAGTGAAATTGCAGTAAGCCTTTGCTTTCATTGACCACCGCCCGATCCCGTGCATTGAGCAAATGAATCACCGGTGACCAATCTTCCAAAGGACGGCATTCGCGTAATGCCTGTAATGCCAATACTTTCATATCTTTAGAAGAAGTATTGTAAAGTGCATCAATCAAACGCGATTTGTGCGGCTCGAGATGCCCTTCTAACATGCGCACATAAGCATTAAACGCCGCCAAACGACTGGTCGGTTTTACATGGTCTAAAAACGGTAGAATCGTTTCGCTGTATTTCGCTTGACGTAATTCCCCAACTGCTTGTAAATAAAGCGTAAAATTTGGATCATCCAGGTGTTCTAAACGTGACAATAGCCTATTTTCGATTTCCTTCTTGGCTTTATACGAAGGATGACGATGCAAATATAAACAGGCTTCAACAAAGACTTCAGGGGTGGTGTGATTGAGTAATTTTTCCACCAATTCACTTAAATTCACCGAGGGAAAACGCCCTAAATTTTTTAAAATCAAAGGAATTAGTTTGGGATCATTTTCTTGGCGCAAAGCCTCCATCAAATACGTGATGTTGGTGTTACTTTGCGGCAACGATGCCAAGGTTTCCACACAATGAGATTTAATATCAAAGAGTTGGGTTTTCAACATCAAATTACCCACACGGTTCACGAATTGGTTCATACGAAACATGCGGATGATTTCTAGTGCTGCAATCACATGATAAGTATCAGGGCTGGAAAGCTTATCTTCCACCACTTGCGCTAAACTGTTGCTGCGTAAACCTGACCAGAAATCAATGCGGCGGTCGAATAAGTCACGGTTTAATAAGCCGAACATGCCTTCATGATAGGCAGCGGATTGTGGAAAGGCGATTAACATCCCCAAGATAGACATGATAAACACCACAAAGGGCAAAATATAACTGATGTCTTTTGAAGCGATGTCAGGGGTTATTTGGGTCATCACGGTCTGCACGCCGCCTGTGGCAAACATTAAAAAACCGCTGGCGATTAAAGTCGCGGCAGGAAACACCACGCCATTTAAAAAGGCTTTATTCGTGCCCCATAAATTCGGGGGAATCGCATTAAACAGCAAATTATTCGCAGGGGTTCGCAAAGCCCAGCGCATTTCCTGATTTAAAAATTGGGTGCAAATACTCAATACCAGCATCGTGGTGACGCTGCCAGAACCTTGATGTTTGGCGGCCCAGTAAAAATACACAAATAAGATGAACGAAATGCAGGCAATCAGCGCGGGGTAGAGGAAATTGCTCATTCCTACTCCCATTTTCAAAATAATCCGTGAGGTTAAAAATAACTGAATCAGTAACCACGCGAGATTCGCAAAAATTTCATACACCGCAAAAAATGCAGCACGTTCATGGGTATCTGGAAAAACTTCGGGGTAAACAATCGCTTGATATTGATATTCTAAGAGTTTATTCCCAATCACAAACATCATTAAACCCAAAGACATAAATATCATCAGGCGTGAGTGCATGACGTATTTCACGCT
>JBDKHS010000344.1:0-5465 GCA_039797505.1 Pseudomonadota bacterium
AAACGTCCTGAGGGATCAGCATAAGGCCCGCCTTCAACCCGCCGTGAAGTAAAGCTGACCTGAGAGGTGGTCTTATTTCCCGGAATTTGTCGGGTATCGGTTTGTAGTGTGCCCGTGGAAAGCGCGCTGATGGTTGCCACATTATAATTACGAGGAATCATCACCCCAATTTCAGCCACTTGAAAGGCGCGACTACTCTCTGCCATATTGGCTGTCATGCGGGTTTCTAAAATCGTAAAGCGCATCGCACTGATGCCCAATAATGTTAAAATCACCAGTATCATCAAAGCAACAATGAGCACAGCCCCCTGTTGCTTGAAAGGAGTTTTGAACATTTTCAGAGAGGTGTTCATGATTTAATTCCTAATATCGACAGTCGTACTAATCAAACGGCGACGGTAACCAATGTCTGCAGGGGTATATGTGACATCAGGATCAAGCCGATAAGTCGCAGTGTCCGCTCCTAAATCCGCTCGATAATTACCCGTTCGCATTAATAGCGTAATCCGTGCACTGACAACTCTGCCCCCGACGGGTTGCGTTGAATAAATATCAGCAATGCCATCCGCATTGGTGTCAACCCCATAGCGGATTTGCAAATTTTCTACCCCTTCGATGAAAGGGCGCATTTGCCCAGCAGCCGTCTTGAATAACATGAAACCATCTTGAACATCATTGGCGGTGCCATTTCCTGTTTTATCAACGCCTCGTACTTCATAAGACATGGCAGATGAAAAAGTTATAGGATCAATGATTCGTGTCACACTGACTGGCCAAAAATACATACGTGCAAAATTAGTATTGAGAATGACACTGGCTGCAGTCGCAGTTTTAACGGTATACACCTCAGAACCACCACAATCACTAACGACCAAAGTCTCTCCGACAGAAGGCAATAAATTATCAGGACTTAATGGGATCACTGCTTTTGCAGGATCAAAAATCACGTTAGTTTTTCCGGGGTTTTGTAGGTCATCCCAAGTATTTACATCCGTTGCCACAGGCGAACGTAAAGGGCTTCCAAAATAATTCACCGTCAAACGATCTGAGACAGGCACAACTTTGGTTAATGCCACTGCATTGGCATCGCTCACTTTCAAATCATTTTCATTGGCTGTGAAAGCATTCATGTTAATCGTGGCAGGCGCATTTCGCGGAACTTTTCCAGAGCATCCGAAATATCCCGACATTCTCAAAGAATAGGTGATGTCATCAAAGATAAAGCGCGCATTTTCTTGGAGTTTAGATAATTCATCTTGTAAAACATAAGTGCGCTTACTGCTGATAAAAATCGACAATACCCCCGCCATCAAAATCAAACTGATGGTGACTGCAATCATCATTTCAATCAGGGTAAACCCTGCAATGCGTTGGCGACTCATAATTGTAATGTCCATATTTGAGAGACCGTAGGCGCAGCTGCTGTGCGTTCTTCTTTCCACGTCAATGTGATTGAATATTGGCGTGTGGCGGCTGCCCATATCAAAACTGCACTGCCTTCTGGTAAAGCATTCCCCACAGCAATACACCAATTTGTCAAATCATAAGTCACTAAACGGGCAGGTACACATTGGTTAACATTGCATTCATTATCAATGGTTTTAGCGGCGGCGGTACAGTCAAGAGCATACCCTCCATCATCACCGTTGCCATTGCTCACAGTAGTATCCGTATTGTTACGAATACGATCCATAAGGTCATAGGCAAGAAACACTGCCTGAGTGCGAGTATAGGCAACATGGTTAAATTGTTGCCCCCGTGTTTGCAAGCCCGCAATACCCAATAAGCCAACTGACAAAATGAGTAAGGCGATCATCATTTCAAACATGGTGAACCCTTGTTGGTGATGCAATCGCTTAAACATAATCTTACCTGCTCTATTAATCCAATAGTTATAACGTGTGATTAACACGCATAATTGTTACGCACGACCGTGGCTCGCCCCGTGACCCCAATTTCAATCAAGCGACCGGGCGGGTAATCCTTTGTTTTGTATTGAGAACATATACTTAAGTTGATAGTGGGCAACAGCGTAGGATTTAACTCCTGAATTTGCCCTTTACTGGTATAAGTCAAAGTATTTTGCGCATTTGCGGTGGCGGTCAACACAATGCCATCATTGGTATATTCTGTAATGCGTAATAAAGTCGCCCCATCCATAATTTTCCAACCTGCGCCCCATTCATTGCCTGCAACCAAGCTTACAGGTTGCACTTGAATTAAACGTCTACGGGTAATGGACTCGGTACGCGCAAAATTCAACGCACCAATCAGCTCATTCGTCTTTGCGGTTATACGATTATCAAAAATCGAATAACGCAAATTTGGGAGTGCCATCGCCATTAAAATAGCTGCGACAGCAATCGTGATCATTAATTCAGTCAGGGTAAAGGCGCGTTGAGTTTTCATAGACATTGTAATAACTTTATTGGATATTAGAGTTCTACCAACACAGCAAGTATTTGTCATGTGTTTACGGGATATGTGGTAACGATTTAGGGATTAAAGGAAAAGTGTTTTCCCATAATTTTCGATAAAAATCACACAGATATGTGCATACAGTGACAGGGACGTAACTGCTATTTACTAGAAAAATCAGAGGGTATTGGGCAGTAAAACTAGTGAGACTGTCTATCTAAGACTAAGACAAAAACGAAGAGAAGAAAATAGGAAGGCGCATATTCAATCTAGGAATATGCGTTATTTAATTGATTTTTTAAGCAAAATTTAAGCTTGTTGTAGTAGACGTTTGACGGTCAGTTTTCCAGCCGTCTGATACTCACCCAGCCCGAAAAAATTTGCCTCAGCATCAAACAAACGCACTAAACCTTCAGGGGCAGCCTTGGGCAAAATCACCACTTGTCCCTGTTTGAGCGCGGTGCTCATGGTTTCGTTCAAATGAATTTCAGGAAAACGCGGCAAAGCCTCTGCAATTGGGATTAATAAAGCATCCAGTGCGGGTAAACCGCCTTGTGTGCCCAATTCGACCAAGGACGGATAAGTGAACATGTTTTGATAATCGCCGACACGCACGCGATGCAAGGCACTGATGAACGCGCCACAGCCCAGCGCATGACCAATATCCTCCGCCAAGGTGCGAATATACGTGCCTTTAGAGCAGCTCACTTGCAAAGTCAGGCGATTTTCAACCAAGCTTTCCACTTCAATCGAATAAATGGTGACAGGACGCGCCGCACGTTCCACCGTTTTGCCTTGGCGAGCGAGTTTATACAAGGTTTGACCCTGTTGTTTCAGCGCGGAATACATTGGCGGCACTTGCAGAATTTCCCCGGTAAATTGGGGCAAAACCGCCATGATTTTTTCTAAAGTGATGCCTTCCGTACTTGCAGTGCTTAACACCTCACCTTCCGCATCCGCAGTGGTGGTGGTCGCGCCTAAAGTGCATTCGGCTTTGTAAGCTTTATCCGCATCGAGCAAGAAACTTGAAAATTTCGTCGCCTCGCCCAAACACACAGGCAATAAACCCGTTGCCAGATTGTCTAAACTGCCCGTATGCCCCGCTTTGCGTGCTTGATATAAATGTTTAATCTGTTGCAACGCCGCATTGGAACTGATACCAAAAGGCTTGTTTAACAACACAATTCCATCCACATCGCGCGCAATATAGCGTTTATTCATCTTCGTTTTCGTCTTTCTTGGGTGGTAACACGGCATTAATCAAGGCACTCATGCGTACCCCGTTTTCTGTCGAACTGTCGTGATAAAAATGCAGGCGCGGCGTGGTGCGCGTGGTCATGATTTGCGACAAGATATGACGATATAAACCCGCGTTTTCATTAAGATATTTGATAATATCTTTGGCAGGCACTTGGGCGGCGAGAATGGAAATATACACCCGCGCCGATTTCAAATCGGGGGCGACATCAATTTCGGATACCGTCAACATTCCGAAATCGGACTTGACCACTTCACGGCGGATAATTTCAGCAAGATCGCGCTGAACTAATTCATTAAGGCGTTGGGTACGGCTAAATTCTTTGGGCATAGTGAGTCGCTGTGACAAAAAGCTTAAGGGAACAATCAGAGGAGAGGCGACAGAGGAAGATTTTCCCCTGCCGCGCATTTTAATTAGACGGTACGGGCAACCGAAATTCTTTCGTAAACTTCGATATTATCGCCGACTTTGACATCGGTGTAGTTTTTCACGGCAATGCCGCATTCCGTGCCTGCTCGAACTTCGGGTACGTCATCTTTAAAGCGGCGTAATGATTCGAGTTCGCCCACGTAAATCACCACGTTTTCACGTAACACCCGAATCGGATTATTACGTTTCACAGAACCTTCTAACACCAAGCAGCCTGCAACCGCGCCGAACTTCGGTGAGTTGAATACATCGCGCACTTCCGCAATCCCGACGATTTGTTCACGAATTTCGGGTTTCAACATGCCGCTGATGGATTTCTTGATTTCATCAATTACGTCGTAAATCACGCTGTAATAATGAATATCCACCGCTTCTTCTTGAATTAAGCGGCGGGCAGCCCCGTCAGCACGCACGTTGAAGCCGATCAGAATGGCATTAGAAGCAATCACTAAGTTGACATCACTTTCATTAATTGCGCCCACACCACAAGCAATCATGCGCACTTTCACTTCTTCATTAGAAAGCTTATTCAGCGCGTCGCCCAAAGCTTCCGCAGAACCGTTCACGTCGGCTTTCAACACGATGTTTAAGGTATTGACTTGACCGGCTTGCATTTGTGAGAACATGTTTTCAAGCTTGGTGGCTTGTTGACGTGCTAACTTCACTTCGCGGAACTTGCCTTGACGGAACAGTGCGATTTCGCGTGCTTTGCGTTCATCAGGGACAACAATCGCTTCATCGCCCGCATTCGGTGTGCCCGACAAGCCTAAAATTTCCACAGGCATCGACGGATAAGTTTCATCGACTGAAACACCTAATTCGTTGACAATGGCACGCACGCGTCCGAATTCGTGCCCTGCTAATAACACATCGCCTTTACGCAACGTGCCACTTTGCAACAGCAGGGTAATCACTGCGCCGCGTCCTTTGTCTAAACGCGATTCAATCACCACGCCGCGTCCGGGGGCATCGACGACAGTTTTGAGTTCTAAGACTTCCGACTGCAACAGGATTAAATCGAGTAAGTTATCAACCCCTTCCCCTGATTTTGCAGAAACGTGCGCCAGCATCACATCGCCGCCCCAAGCTTCAGGAATTACGCCTTGCACAATTAATTCTTGCTTAACGCGTTCAGGATCAGCTTGTGGTTTGTCAACTTTGGTCAAAGCCACTACAATCGGCACGTTTGCAGCGCGCGCA
The DNA here is from genome assembly GCA_039797505.1 of Pseudomonadota bacterium. Lineage (GTDB taxonomy): Bacteria > Pseudomonadota > Gammaproteobacteria > Beggiatoales > Beggiatoaceae > JAQTYU01. Next base: position 5,306 of record JBDKHS010000344.1, read on the forward strand.
TGTTGAATTGCTTCAATGGTTTGCGGCATTACGCCATCGTCTGCGGCAATCACTAAGACCACGATGTCAGTCACTTTTGCACCACGGGCGCGCATTTGCGTAAACGCAGCGTGACCGGGGGTGTCTAAAAAGCAGATTGAACCTTTGGGCGTGTCTACAT
>JBDKHS010000345.1:0-2719 GCA_039797505.1 Pseudomonadota bacterium
GTCAAAAAGTGATGGTGGAATTTGTGTCTGCCAATCCCACAGGCCCTTTACACGTGGGACACGGGCGCGGCGCAGCATACGGTGCGGCTTTGTCTAACTTACTCAGTGTCGCAGGTTACGAAGTTTACAAAGAATATTATGTGAACGACGCAGGGCGGCAAATGGACATTCTCGCCACCAGCGTGTGGTTGCGCTATTTAGAAAGCTATGGCGAGCCTTTCACCTTCCCGAGTAATGCGTATAAAGGCGTGTATATTCGCGACATTTCCGCCGCGCTGAAACAGCAATATGGCGACAGTTTACACCGTCCCATCAGCACCGTGTTTGCCGACTTGCCCCCCGATGAACCCCAAGGCGGCGACAAAGAAATTTACATCGATGCAATGATTGCGCGTTGTAAACAATTGCTTGGCGCGACGGGATATGAACAAGTGTTCCAAGCGGGTTTGGTGGATATTTTGGGCGACATTCGCCAAGATTTGGAAGAATTCAGCGTCACTTATGACCATTGGTTTTCCGAACGCAGCTTAGGCGACAATCACACTGTCGAACGCGCCATTGAAAAATTGAAAGCCCAAGGTCACACCTACGAACAAAATGGCGCGTTATGGTTTCGTTCCAGCAGTTTTGGGGATGAAAAAGACCGCGTGCTGGTGCGTGAAAATGGCTTGATGACTTATTTCGCCTCAGACATCGCCTATCATTTGAATAAAATCGAGCGCGGTTTTGATGTGTTAATTAATATTTGGGGCGCAGATCACCACGGCTATATTCCCCGTGTTAAAGCCGCGATGTCTGCCTTGGGCGCAAATCCTGAATGTTTAACGGTTTTATTAGTACAGTTTGCGACTTTATACCGGGGCACAGAACGCTTGCAAATGTCTACCCGCAGCGGCGAATTCGTCACCTTGCGTGAATTGCGTGATGATGTTGGCAACGATGCGGCGCGTTTCTTCTATGTGCAACGCAAGAGCGAACAACATTTAGATTTCGACTTAGACCTTGCAAAATCGCAATCCAGCGATAACCCTGTGTATTATGTGCAATATGCCCACGCACGGATTGCCAGCGTGTTGCGTGAATTAACCGAGCGCGGTTTGCCTGTGCATGAATTCAAGGCTGCTGATTTAGCCAGTTTAGACAGCCCGCACGAACAGACTTTATTAACCCGTTTGGCGCGTTATCCTGAAGTGATTGAAGCTGCTGCTCGCGCCTATGAACCGCATCAAATTGCTTATTATTTGCGTGAATTAGCGCAGGATTTCCATACTTATTACAATGCGTATAAATTCTTGATTGACGATGCCAACTTACGCAATGCGCGTTTAAGTTTGAGCAAAGCGGTGCAACAAGTATTACGCAATGGTTTAAGCATCATTGGGGTTTCCGCGCCAGACGTGATGTAACGCGCTACCGTTCTCAGCGGGTGATTGGCACACGCTGAGAAATTCCCCGCTTTCAAGGAGTTCATTCATCGTGGCATTACGGCGATCTCCCCCACCCCCTCGAGTTCCTGCCCATTGTCCTCCGGGTTGGGCATGGCTGCTGGCGGGCATTTTAATCGGCATTTTTTTATCCTTTTTGTGGTATTTGCGAGAAATTGCGCCCAATATCCCCTTGCCAATTAATAATTTAACCGGTCCTGCGACAACACGCATCGCGCCACCCGCTCCAACTCCTGCGCCATCCATGCCCGTGGCAAGCACCAAGCCACCCACGCCGACAGCACCACGTTTTGAGTTTTATGATGTGCTGCCCGCCAATGGCAAGCCTGCGGCAAAACCCGCTCAAGCGGCACAAACTCAACCTGTGCCAACGCAAACACCCGCTCCACGTCCTGCTGCGCCTGCGCCCGTGATTGGGAATTATGCCTTACAAGTCGCATCGTTCCGTGATTCAAACAGTGCTGAAGCCTTAAAAGTGCATTTATCTGGTCTAGGAATTGCAGCTTTTGTGCTGCCTGTAACTTTGAATAATGGCGATACTTGGTATCGCGTGCGGGCAGGCGCATTTCAAGATGCCAATCAAGCCGCCCAAGCTCGGGGACAATTATTAAGTCATGGATTAGCAGCTGATGTGGTGCGAAATTAAGCAAATCGTTGGCTGTTAATTCTCACAGCCGTTTGTTATAGTTTTGAATAAACTATACGCTACTTTGATTATTCTCGAAATCTGCCTTTTTATAACTGTTTTCTTGAATACTACCCAACAGAAGCTTTGATTTAAGATTTTGAAAATGTGCAATAGACAGCAGTTATTTTTCTTGATTTATAGACTTGTTATAAATAGTTATTTGTCTAAATATCATTGGGTGTGTCATCAATTAGACCTCAACTGCGCCCCCAACTCCCTAAAGGGGGTTAAACATTAAAACTAGCCCCTAAATCCCCTAAAGGGGACTTTAAACACTAAACAAATATTTTGTGTTTAGCCCCCTTTAGGGGGTTGGGGGCTTCTTTAAAGATTTTAACCAAGTCATAATTAAATTAATTAATAAAGTTATTTTGGCAGAGTACGACTATTCTGCCTAAAAATTCAGTATTTACCGACTGGAGAACGATCATGCGGCTACAAACCAAATTACTGTTAACGATTGGAATCGTGTTGCTGCTGGCATTCACGGCGGTTGAATACAGCAGTTATCAAGATGCACATCAGAATGCGGTTCAAGATTTGCGCGGACAGGCTGAAAAAGTGCGTTCGTTATTAATGGCGTTTC
>JBDKHS010000346.1:0-4176 GCA_039797505.1 Pseudomonadota bacterium
ATTTCAAGGTGGCGCAGGCGTTGTAAGTGACTGGGCCTTTGCAGCCGAGTTTGTATAAACACCAACCTTTTTTCGCGCCTGCGTCATCGAAATCTTCTGCGAATAAACCTTTTTCATAAAACGGACGACGATAGCAACGGTCATGAATATTTTGCCCGTAAAACGACAGCGGGCGACCAAGTTTGTCGAGTTCGGGTAACACGCCAAAGGTGATTAAATGGGCAATCACGCCAGTAATCACCACGGGAATCGGCGGGCAGCCTGAAATATTAATAATCGGTTTATCGGTAATGATTTCGCTGACTGACACTGCGCCTGTGGGATTGGGGTTGGCGTGCGGTAATCCGCCAAAGGCGGCGCAAGTGCCGACGGCAATAATCGCGCTTGCGCCACTGGCAACTTCGCGCAAGGTGTCAAAATTGCTGATGCCTGCGATGGTTGAATAGCCGCTGTTGCCCATCGGCACTGAGCCATCGACGATTAATAAATATTTGCCTTGGTTAGCTTTCATCGCCAAATCACGCGCCCGTTCTGCGGCATCGCCTGCGGCAGCTTGCAGGGTGTGGTGATAGTCGAGTGAAATTTGTTCGAGAATGAGGCTTTCTAAAGTGGGAGCGTGGGAACGGGTGAGGGATTCGGTGCAACCTGTACATTCTTGAAAAGACAGCCATATCACCGATTGACGTGGCGTTTTTTCGAGGGCTTCAGCAATTCTTGGAATCAATGTTGGGGAAATTGCCATGCTGCTGGCAAGTACGCTGCAAAATTTTAGGAAGTCGCGCCGTGACACGCCGTATTGTTCGCGGAGTATTGCGCCTAAGCTAGTGGACATCGCAGCCTCCTTGGGAAATCTGTGCGCTGTTCATGTTTACATCTCCTTGGTGGATATGCCTACAATTTATATTAGTACATTATTATAGTTATAAATTAGCATTTACTAATATTATATCCGTGCGGGGGATTTAGCAAATTCTTGGGGATGTTTAAATGTTTGGGTGAGGATTTTAGGGGCGGAATGTATAGAACCGATTTAAAATCATCCCTATTCTGAAATTAAGCTTCAAACTGAATAGTTGATATTGTCAAAAAAGCTGATTATTAGGTGCGAATAAATTCGCACCTAATAATCAGCTCAACTTCGTAAGCTTAGCTTAAAATTAAGATTCCGAATGGATTCTATAGAAGAGAAGCTAAAATGTTAATTTGCCCAAACTGTAAAGCCACCCACATCTTATTTAACACTACCAATAATTCTAAGACCTGCTCGGTTTCAAAAATCGAGCAGGTTTAATTTTTGGTTTAACCCTATTGAATCAAATTGCTATAATGCCGCCTCTTCTTAAAAACCAGAGAATTTCATGAAAGTTTTATTACCCTTGCTTGCACCGCGCTATTGGGGATGGTGGATAGTGGTGGGTTTGCTGTGGAGCTTGACCCGCCTGCCCCATGCCGCGCAATTACGCCTCGGGCGTGGCTTTGGTGCAATGGCTTATCGGCTGGCAAAGCGGCGGCGGCGTATTGCCGAAATTAATATTAAAGCCTGTTTTCCCGAGCTTGCCCCCGATGCCCAACAAACCTTGGTGCGTGAACATTTTGCCGCTATGGGCATGGGGATTATGGAAATGTTGTCTGCGTGGTGGTGTAGCGATGCGTGGATTTTAGAACAGGGCGAAATGGTGGGTTTGGAACATTTAAAAACTGCCTTGGCACGGGGCAAGGGCGTGATGTTATTGACGGCGCATTTCACCGCCTTGGAAATTGGTACGCGGTTTTTAACCATGCAAATTCCTGTACACGCTTCTTATCGCTCGCATGAAAATCTTGTTTTTGAATACGTGCTGCAAAAAAGTCGGGCGGCGCATGCTGAAAAAGCGATTCATCGCGATGATGTGCGGGAAATGTTGCGCAGCTTACGTAAAAATAAAGCCTTATGGTTTGCGCCTGACCAAAACTTTGGGCATAAATACAGCGTATTTGCTAGGTTTTTCGGCATTCCTGCGGCAACCAATACCGCGACCGCGCGCTTTGCTGAAATGACGGGCGCGGTGATTGTGCCCTTTGTCACCCGTCGCCAAAATGACCGCTATCATGTTGAATTTTTTCCCGCTTTTGAAAACTATCCCAGCGGTGATACCTTCCAAGATGCACAACGAGTGAATGATTGGATTGAAGCGCAAATTCGGGAAATTCCTGAGCAGTATTTATGGACGCATCGCCGTTTTAAAGATCGTCCCGAAGGGGAAACACCGTGGTATTGAAGATAACTGCGTTCCTTAAGGGGAAGAAAATCTCAAAGTTGCTTTTTCTCCAAAACCCATCGATAACTGTGCGGCATCAACGCATCTTCAGGGCTAAAATAGCTCGCCAAGCAACACGATAAATTAATTCCCAACACCAGCGGTGGCACAAAAATACCCAAAATTGAAGCGGGATGTTTCGCTTTAATCCAATTCAGCAGGGTTTTACTCATCGCAATATTCATCAACAATGCCGCTGTTTCCAATGGTTTTCCCATCTGAAATTCTTCTTTCAATACAAAGCCCTGCTGTGCGATTTGTTGGCGCAAACCATGACTTGTCCAGCGTTGAAAATCTAAAGGGGCATCATGAACAGGATACAGAAATGGCACTTGTAACACTAAAATCCCTTGCGGTTTTAACACCCGCTTAATTTCTTGCAAGCAATCGTGGGGACGCGGCAAATGCTCCAAAACATCTAATAACAGTACACAATCCACAGTTTCCGCCGCCAGCGGCAAGGCTTGCGCATCACCGTATAACATTGGGCGCGTTTCGTACCAATTCACCGCCGTGCTGTAATAATATAAACCAATATAATCCGCATCTTTTGGCAAATATGGGCGCAAAGGCTGGTTCGCACAGCCAATATCCAAAATTTTTCCCTGCAAAACTTTGGCAATGGCAAGATGATGTTGATGTTGTTGACGGTATACAAACCATTGCGGATGAAAGGGCGTAGCGCGGACACGGGTTAAAATCTTTTTGAGCGATTTATACAAATCAGACATTGCGAAGCTTGCCGATGAAAAATGAGGAAGAACCGATTATAGCGTGCAGATTAGCGCAATAGCCAGATTTGTAGCGTAAATCCTGAGGCTGAGCATTTGCAATGCGAACGCGCTTAATTATTGAGCAGAGCTTAAGATTTCGCCTGTCCGAATTGTTTCACCAGTGCTGCCATTTCTGAATTATCATGGGCTTGTAAATGCTCAATCACTCCTTGCTGGTCTTGAGGCGGACGATTCTGGCTGACTTTCCATTTTCCTTGCAATTTCGTGATGTGAATTTCAATACCTACAATGGCTTTTAACATTTTTTCCACATATTCCACAGGCGCATCTGTCAATTTCCAAGGCTCGGGAAATAAGCTTTCATGCTGTGCTGTCATTGCCGCCAAATGGGTTTTTAACCACAGACTGTCTTCAATCAGGCGCACTTTGCCATAGGCATGCACGGCTGTGTAATTCCACGTAGGCACGACTTGATGTTTTTCCTGTTTGCTGGGATACCACGAAGGAGAAATATAACTTTGCGCTCCTTGGAAAATCACTAATACTTCAGGATTCTCCTGAATTTCTTGCAACAATGGATTTGCCCGGGCAACATGTCCTTGTAAAGCCCCCCCATGAACTCGCTTCAGATTCAGGCAATAACATCAAGGGAATATGGTTGGCGTTAAGGTTTTCTGCTTGATAATTAACCAGTGTGGCAAGAGGATAATCGTGGATTAACTGGTGCAGCACGGTTAAATCTTGGACTTCAAATTGTTTGGGAAGGTACATAAAAATACTCACGAAAAAAGCTAAATAAATCGAATTTAAAGACAGTAGCCGCAGACTAATCTCTCGTAATCAAACCCATCGCCACTGCATTGTCTTCACGCGCAAAAATAGCCAGTGCGGTACACATTCGTTTAAATCCCAAGGCGTGATAAAAGTCGACTTTGCTTGGGATAGCATACAAAATAATTTTCTTATGTCCTTGGGAAGCGGCGACCAATTTTGACACTATCGCCTTACCAAGCCCGCTGCCCTTATATTCAGGATGCACCGCCAAATCACATATATACGAAAAATCTGCGCCATCAGCAAAGGCACGCCCTGCTGCACACAGTTTTCTCCCTTCAAACACAAAAAACTTAAAGCGACTGTTTGAG
>JBDKHS010000347.1:0-3769 GCA_039797505.1 Pseudomonadota bacterium
GAAAGTATGAGTCTGTTTTTCCAAATAATATCTAACATAACTCTTAAATATCAACCTGAATATCAAGATTGCCCAGGGCGTATCATCAACTAGACTGCGCCCCCACCCTCTAAAGGCACTGCCAGTCCTCATTCAAGACCTGCTGGACTTTTAAAACCTAGCAGGTCTCATGCTCGATTTAAGCCTTATTATCCCTTGAATTATACTTAACTTAATGGCAGTAACTCTCTAAAGAGGGCTAAAGACAAAAGCGGTTTTAAGTCCGCGTTAGGGTCGGTTTTAATCTTTAGCCTCCTTTAGGGGGTTGGGGGTTTCTTTAAAGATTTTTCAACACGCTACTTTTTGTTAAAACTTTAGGAGTTACGCAGTTGAATACATAACTGTTTGATTTTACTAGAAACGATATTGTGCGGCGCACAATACTAACTTATTGTAAATAAAGAAATTATGGTTTCAACTGCGTAACTCCTAAACTTAATTAATGACACGCCCTAGCTCATTGTTGTTAATGCGTAACGGCGACTCATGCTTTGTTCCTTGGGATTTTTCAGTCTAAGTTCTCTAGAATAACCTATCTTTCTTTTTGATGACACACTCTAGCGTAAACAAGTTAGGAGTTACGCAGCTTAATTAATAACCATTTGATTTTAATGTAAATATAGTTGTACAGTTCGTAGAGTGTATAAGGCGTGACCGCCATACACTTTTAACCGCATAAAGTTTCAAATCGCAAGGTGTATGACGACTACGCCTTATAGAACCGATTTGGAATTTTAAGCTAAGTTTGTGAGACTGAGCTGAGTGTAGGTGCGAATTTATTCGCACAACGCGCTCAAATTAAAAACGCATGCGAATAAATTCGCACCTACACTTAACTCTTTTGACAACAGATACTATTCAGTTTGAAGCTTAACTTCAAAAGAGGGATGATTTCAAATCGGTTCTATACATCCTACGCTTGATAAAGCTTTTGGAATTAATACCTTATTAATTCCACTGCGTAACCCCTACAAGTGACAGAGGTTCTTTGTGAGCGAAACTTTTTAATAACCAGCTTTCATGATGCGCTTGAGTCATGCAGAAAACATAGGGCTGTTTTATACTGATAAGCAACTTTATCAAATCAATCTTAAATCCCCTTAATTCACTCACGGAATGATTCAGACGCAACATGTTAGATGATTTAAATCAGTATCCTAAGCCTCGGGTCATGGTCGATATTGCCATTTTTACCGTCGCTGATCAGGCTTTAAAAGTCTTGTTAATTCAACGCGGTATTCCACCTTTTCAAGGGCAATGGGCCTTACCTGGTGGCACGCTCCGCATCGACAGCGATGCCAGTTTAGAGGCCGCTGCCCGTCGCGAACTCGTCGAAGAAACGGGTGTTAATAATCTCTATTTAGAACAATTGGGCAGTTATGGCAGCCCCGAGCGTGACCCGCGCGATTGGACGGTAAGCATTGCCTATTTCGCATTAGTCAGTGTGCATGAAGTGGAATTACACGCGGGCACGGATGCCACCGCCGCCCAATGGTTTCCCGTGCTGGGTGATAAAGTCGATTTACCACTGGCTTTTGACCACACGATAATTTTGAGCGACGCCATCAAACGCCTGCGTGCGAAATTGGATTATTCTGATATTGCAGTGCATTTGTTGCCAAAAGAATTCACTTTAAGCGAATTGCAGCGGATTTATGAATTGATCATGCAGGAAAAATTGAATAAAAGTTCATTTCGGCAACGCGTTGATAAAGCGCAATTGGTACAACCGATTCCGAATAAAATGCGCACCGGTTCAAATCGTCCTGCACAACTTTATCAATTTGTGCCCTGTGAACAGGATAGAATATTTTTCCCACGCAGCCTTGCATGGGCGCAGAAGGGCAATGAAAAATGAATTTAATTCCAGAAACAAATGCGTATTATTGGCTGGTTTTACAGGATAAATGGGTGATTAATCCCGGCTCTGCTGAAAAATTGCCGTTGCGTGGCGCAATATTGGGCACGCAATTGATTCAAATCCATCAGCAAGTCTTTGGAACATGGCGCGGTCAGCCTTGCTATTTAGTGGAGTTGGCAGAGGACAGTGTCTTATCTAAAGACTTAGAAACCAAGGGTTTGCGTGCGCTCACTTATAGTTTATCAGAAGAAGTTTTCGCGTTGACGGGGCGTGCGGCTCAATTATTATTTTGGGAAAAAACGCATCAGTTTTGCAGCCGTTGTGGTGCGCCCGTGAAGTTGCATCCTAAAGAACGTGCGAAACATTGCTCCGCTTGTCAGATGATATTTTATCCCAAGATTACCCCTGCTATGATTGTTTTGGTGCAGCGCGGGGATCAGATATTATTATCGCGCTCGCCACATTTTGCACAAGGTTTATACAGTGTGCAGGCGGGTTTTGTGGAAGTGGGCGAAAGTGTTGAAGAAACCGTGGTGCGAGAAATTCGTGAAGAAGTCGGCTTGGAAATTAAAAACGTGCGCTATTTTGGTAGCCAAGCCTGGCCATTTCCCAGTTCATTAATGTTGGGGTTTACAGCGGAATATGCCTGGGGGGAATTGCGCCCGCATCCTGTTGAAATTGAAGATGCTCGCTGGTGCAATATTCATGATTTACCTGCGTTGCTGCCTTCCAAATTAAGCATTGCGTCACGTTTAATAAAAAGTTTTATTGAGCAACCGCGTTGACTGTGCGATAGCATTTATTTTCGGAATAAAGTTTTGTAGTAGTAGGGTGGAATAGCGCAGCGTATTCCACCGCAGTAATACAGTTACGGATTCAACTGCGTAACTCCTAAATCTTTAAAAAAGCCCCCAACCCCCTAAAGGGGGCTAAACCTAAAAGATTTTGTCCTTAAAGTCCCCTTTAGGGGATTTAGGGGCTTCTTTTAAAAGCAATGACCGCTGCCCGCTATTTAACATTCTCTGCTATGCTGCTATTTTCAGCCTCTCGAATAAGACAATGACAAATATTTCCCTGACCGAAACAGACGATTTATTTTTACCCAGTTTTTGCGAATCCCGCATCGTGTTTTTTACAATTATGCTGGCAGAACTATTCGCCTTCATCCTTGTTTTAACCCCTCTTGGAAAAAGTAATTATCAATGGTTTTATATAGAGAATTATTTTTTACAAGATTTAGCGATGGTTTCATTACTTATACAATGGATTGTATTACTAAGTGCCTTGATTCTTTGCTTATTGCGCAGTTGGTTAAGTGAATTATCCAGTAATTTCTGGGCAGGTTTACTCAGCTATTTTATTATTTTAATGATGACAGGACTGACCAGCGAAATGGCGTGGTGGGTACAAGATATTATAAGTGATAACAATAGTTTTTATACTGAGCAGCACCAAATACACCTCCTCAAAAATTTATTGATAGCGAGTTTTGCCATGATTGTCTTTTTTGGCGGGCTTTATTATAAATACAGCATTAATAAAAAAATCTTAATTTTAATTGCAGGAATTATTTTATCCTTAGTCGCAATTTTCAGTGAAATCTCCTCTTTTTTAATCACCCCCCATGAATTAATCACACAAGCCTCACAACATCAATTATTCTTACTACGCAATTTAGGCATTAGTGCGGTACTCAGTGCCGTGATCTTGCATTATTTATACGTTCAACATCATTGGCGAAAACAAACAATTGCAGGCGCGTATGCTCGAGTTCAAGCCCTACAAGCCAGAATTCGTCCCCATTTCCTGTTTAACAGCATGAATAGTATCGCTTGCTTGATTCGGATAGATCCCGACAAAGCCGAAGAA
>JBDKHS010000348.1:0-2508 GCA_039797505.1 Pseudomonadota bacterium
ACCGTATGTTTCATGATAATCTCCTGTTTAGGGAATGAGTGAGCCTTAAAAACAATATTAAGCACATCTTAACAGTATTTTCTTATCAGTTGAGTCAATGATAAGGTGCTTAATAGCTCAGTAAAAAATAGCGCGTATAAGTCGTTTAACCCTGGTTAAGTATAGGTTTTTTTGCTTTAAAAACAATATCTCATCAGCCTAAGACTAACTATCTTGTTTTTTTGGTTGTAGTATAATTTGAACAAATCAGTTTAATCTCTGAAAGTTATTTTATGGGAGCAAGGTTATGCGTCAGCAAGCAGGATTTACCTTGGTCGAAATCGCCATTGTGTTGGTGATTATCGGCTTATTACTCGGCGGAGTATTAAAAGGGCAAGAAATTATTACCAATGCCAAAATTAAGAATCTCGAAAGTGATTTTAATGGCATTTCCGCCGCCATTTACAGCTACCAAGATAGATACCGTACAATTCCTGGGGATGACAAGAATGCAGGCACCCGTTGGACAGGGGTTGCTCCTGGTGATGGTAATTCTAAAATTGGAGCTGGAACTACCCCTCACAAATTTGACTCGCCCACAACAGGGGAAGAATCCCGTTTATTTTGGTTGCACTTGCGGAATGCTGGTTTAGTTACTGGTGCGAAAACCAGCCAAGATCAACCCTTAAATGCTTTCGGTGGGATTACGGGTGTCTCAAACGATAGCACCGCTAATGGTTCTGTTGCAGGTACAACAATCCCAGGCTTATTTGTAGGGTTCACACAAATTCCTGGAAATATAGCAGTCATTTTAGAAACCCAATCCGATGATCAAATTGCTAATACAGGCAGTATTCGTAGTGATCAAACAGCATACGATGCTGATAAGGGAACTTCCCTCATACTACACAAACTCTATTTTGCTTTATAAGTGACTATTATGTCTAGCCTTTTCGAGCAATTGCATGATTTCCTCCCCGCTGACGCAGTGCTATTGTCCGAAGAGGCAGTGCGCCCTTATGAATGTGATGGTTTATTTGTTTACCGTGAACGTCCCGCCGCTGTTGTGATTCCCGAAACTTTAGAGCAAGTACAACAGGTTTTAAAATTCTGCTATACCCATAAAATTCCCGTCGTGGCACGCGGTGCAGGCACGGGATTATCTGGGGGCGCGTTACCCCACAAAGCAGGTGTTTTACTCAGCCTTGCCAAATTCAAGCGCATTCTCAATATTGACCCCATCGCCCGCACTGCCCGCGTAGAAACGGGGGTACGTAATGCTTCAATTTCCCAAGCGGTTGCCGCCCACGGTTTATATTACGCGCCCGACCCTTCTTCACAAATTGCTTGCACCATTGGTGGCAATGTTGCGGAAAACTCGGGCGGTGTGCACTGTTTAAAATATGGGCTGACTGTCCACAACATTTTAGAAATCAAAGTATTAACGATTGAAGGTGAGTTAATCACGATTGGTAGCCAAGCTTTTGACAGCGCGGGCTATGATTTACTCGCCCTGTTCACAGGTTCAGAAGGCTTGCTGGGCGTGGTGATGGAAGTGACCGTGCGTTTATTACCAAAACCTGCGGCTGTGCAAGTCGTGCTCGCTGCCTTCGACAACGTGATTAACGCAGGCAGTGCCGTGGCAGAAATCATTGCAGTCGGTATTATTCCAGCGGGTTTGGAAATGATGGATAATGCCGCCATTCGTGCCGCTGAAGCCTTTGTGAAAGTCGGTTATCCTGTAGAGGCTGCGGCAATTTTGCTGTGTGAATTAGATGGCAGCCCCGAAGAAGTTGAAATTCAAATTCAGCAAGTGCGGACAATTTTAGAAAAACATCAGGCAAGTGAAGTGCGGCTTGCTGAAAATGAACGTCAACGCCTGCAATTTTGGGCGGGGCGTAAAGCGGCATTTCCTGCCGTTGGGCGGATTTCTCCTGATTATTACTGTATGGATGGCACGATTCCGCGTAAACATTTGCCAATGGTCTTGCAACGTATTCATGAATTAAGTGAGCAATACGGTTTAGCAGTGGCTAACGTATTTCATGCAGGCGATGGCAATTTGCACCCCTTGATTTTATTCGATGCCTCCAAAGGGCAACTGCATCAGGCAGAAGAGTTGGGCGGTAAAATTTTGGAGCTTTGCGTTGCAGTGGGCGGCACAGTGACTGGGGAGCATGGCGTGGGTGTGGAAAAGCTGAATCAGATGTGTGTGCAGTTTAATAGCCAAGAATTGCTACAGTTTCATGCAGTGAAAGCGGCCTTTGACCCTGATAATTTGCTCAATCCTGAAAAAGCGATTCCTACTTTACATCGCTGTGCTGAATTTGGCGCAATGCACGTGCATCATGGGGAATTAGCCTTTCCTGAGTTGGAACGTTTTTAGTAATCAGGACAGTCTATTATTGACTGTAAGAACGTCGCTTATTGAAATCCCCCATTTTTAGTCCCCACCCCTCAAAGCTGGGGACTAAAAATTTATGCTGTTTCAATTATTTAAACCCCGCTCAATTCCCTTTTTTCAAAAGG
>JBDKHS010000349.1:0-3385 GCA_039797505.1 Pseudomonadota bacterium
GCGTTAGCTGATGTCGCTTCCACCGCTCTGAGCATTGCTGGGGTGAAGGATTGGTATAATGTGGCCAAAAAATTGGGCGTTAAATACGTGATGCTGATGGATCGAGAAGGCACGGTGTATCTTAATCCCGCTATGGTAGAACGTATTCAATTTGATCCCAAACGTCCGCCAAAAGCAAAAATCTCGGATGATTTGTAGAAAAAATCAAAGCGTGTAACCTATTTGAACTTATTCTAAAATGAAGCTTCAAACGGGAGAGCTTGATAAAGGACTGGCAGTGCTCGTAGCACTGCCAGTCCTCATTACGTTGAATTCAAAACCTTCTAGGTTTTTAAAACCTAGAAGGTTTCATATTATATTCTCAAGCGTTGCTGACTAATCACTACCCCCAAAATAATCAGCATCGCGCTGATAATCTTATTCATTTCCAGAGGCTGGTTTAAAAATACATATTCGCCCCACAATGTGACCACGGGAATGAGATAAATATAAACATTGGTAACGCCTTCACCCAAATCATATAAAGCTTGATTCCATAAAATAAACGCTAATAACGAACAAATTAGGCTCAGAAACATCAACAAGCTAATGATTGTCCATGTCCAGCCGTGGCTGGGAATTAAGGTGGAGTCTTGTTCTAGCAACGGTAATAGTGTGAAAATGCCGCACAAACTGGCGTAAAAAGTGGTTGGCAAAATTCCAAATTTTTTCACCACGGGCGGAATTAAAAAGCTATAGGCAACCCAACAGAACACCGCAATAAAAATAAATAAATTGCCGATGAAATGCTCCCCTCCCAATTGCACTTGCCCATTGACCAAGCTATAAACCCCAAGTAACGAAAGCACTAACCCAAAATATAATTGTGGGCTGAAGCTGCGTGAACGCCATGAGGCAATCAGTTCGGTAAACAGTGGAATAGTTGTGACAATCAACGCGGTATTGCCCGCCGTGGTTAAGCCCACGCCTGTATTTTCAAACCAAAAATACAGCGAATAGCCACATAAACCCAGCAAAACAAACACGCTAAAGTCATAGAAGGTGAATGCTTGCAGTTTTAAACTATGAGCATTCAGCAGGCAGTACACGCCTAAAAATCCGCTGGAGAGAATGAAGCGAATCATGGCAATCGCAGCAGGGGTAAGCTCGTTTAACAATTGTTTGGTGACGACAAAGGAAAGTCCCCACACCACAATGCAGAAAAATGCGCCAAGGTGGCGACGAAAGCGGGGCGTACGCAATCAATATTCCTTGTGGAACTCATGTAAAATCGTTCTTATCCCAACGTTAAGCATCAAACGGGATAGTGTATGTTGGCAAAAGGGCTGATTGCACTCATCGCCAAACTGATTCATGAGAGTAAAAATAGATAATGGCTTATATTTAAAACGCTTTTTTGTCAAACTCAGGTTTGTTTAGCACGCGAAAAATTTTTAAATCCCTCAACAAGCATTTCTTGGCAGAATTTCTACAGCTATTTACAGCCGCGCCCCGAAACAGAGATAATCAAGACAATGGATATTTTTGACAGATTATGTCATAAACAGATATGTTAAAGCATATAGCACAGGAATGTGTCTGATTATTTTGAACAGCGTTGTGCGTTTTTTAAATTAATCGCGGCCCCAATCTGAGGAAAACACATGCACATTGCAGAAGGTTTATTATCGTTACCCTTATTGGTGGGCAGCAATCTCATCGCTGCCGCAGGGATACATCTCGGTTTGCGTCGCCTTGATCCAATGCGCATTCCTGTTGCTGCCATGCTTGCCGCTGTGTTTTTTATCGCGAGTTTGATTCATTTGCCTATTGGTTTCAGCAGCGTGCATTTGGTGATGAGTGGTTTATGTGGCTTGCTGCTGGGTTGGACAGCCTTTCCCGTCATGGTGGTTGCTTTATTTTTACAGAGTATTTTGTTTGGATTTGGCGGCTTAACCACCTTGGGCATTAATGTGTTAATTATGGGCTTGCCTGCGGTGATGGTGCATTATTTATTTGCCCCGAATTTAATCAAATGCGGTGTGAAGCAAGCATTTTGGCGCGGTGTGGCAGCAGGCAGTCTCGCCATTGCCTTGGGAGCGTTGTTGTTGAGTGGCACGTTGGTGTTAAATGGTGGCACTGCCTTTTATGAAGTCAGTAGCCTGATTTTAGTTTCACATTTACCGATTGTGCTAGTGGAAGGCATGGTGACGGGTAGCATTGTCGCATTCTTGCACCGCGTCGAACCCAGTTTACTGAATATGGCAAATTATGTTCAGCAAGCGACTTGATTCTAAACAAGCCCCTAAATCCCCTAAAGGGGACTTTAAAAAAGATATAATTTTTTCTCGTTCCTAAACTCTGTTTGGGAATGCCTGTCGGTCAAGCTCTGCTTGACAATACAGTTATCTAGTCCTCATATTTGGAGAGAAATGAGTGTGTTATCTCGCCATCTATTGAAGATGTTTTTCCAAATCGTCAAGCAGAGCTTGACTTGCAAACATTCCCAAACAGAGTTTGGGAACGAGGAGAAATGGCTCATGTTTAGCCTCCCCCTTTTTCAAAGGGGGAATGAGGGGGATTTAAGAGCGTCGCAACTTTTAAGATTTTTAAATCCCCCCTGCCCCCTTTTTCAAAGGGGGTGAAAATACTAAAAGATTTTCGTTTTAACTCAACCAGAAGGAAAGCTCATGAAGTTTATATTTGATGGTCTCACCGACCAACAAGCCGAAGAATCGCGAGCGATAAACGGCTCCAATGCCGTTGCCGCCCAAGAAACTGAAAGCTTTTTAGACAAACTGCTCGATAATTTTAAAGACCCCATTATCTTGATTTTATTGGTTGCCTTGGGGATTACGTTATTACTGGCAGTGATGGGATATGCCCATTGGTATGAAGGCTTAGGCATTGCGCTTGCGGTTTTACTGGCGACTTTAATCGCAACTTGGTCAGAACACAGCAATGAAAGCGCGTTCCAAAAATTATTGGAAGAAGCGTCGATGATTCAAGTCAAAGTTTTTAGAAATAAAAGCTTAGTTGAAATCAGCATCAATGAGTTAGTCGTGGGCGATCATATTCTGCTGCAACCTGGCGACACCATCCCCACCGACGGCATTTTAATTGCGGGACATTTGGAAGCAAATGAAGCCTCCTTAACAGGCGAATCTGAACCCGTTAAAAAACGTTCCAGCACCGACGAAATCAATACGCCTGAAGAAAGCCGTTTATTCCGCGCCGCCTTGGTTGAAGATGGCGAAGGTGTGTTGAAAACCACCGCCGTGGGTGAAAAAACCCGTTACGGCGAAACCATGAAAGAAATCCTCACCGCTGAAGAACGTTTGTCGCCTTTGCAAAGCAAATTAGAAGTGTTGGGAAAACACATCAGTTTGTTTGGTTATATTGGTTC
>JBDKHS010000350.1:0-2512 GCA_039797505.1 Pseudomonadota bacterium
TTGCGGAATTAAATCCCAATTTAAAGTATCACCAAATAATTCATTAATCCGCACCCCGTCCAAATACACCGATAAACCAATTTGACTGCCCAATAAGGGAGATGCGGTCAAACCGCGATAATTGAGATCGTTTTGATAAGGATTGCTTTGCACCGCACTGACGTGAATATTCGGTAAATTGCGTTGTAAGCTTTCGGAAAGCTCTTGAGGTTTTTGGGTTTCTAAAGCATCGGTGTCAAGATTTTGTGAATTGCTTGGGACATATTCCAGTGCTTGTGCTGAACTTTCTAAGGGAGTCACGCCGACCACATCCAGCGTTTCCAGTTTGATAGGTTCTGCGGCAAGGACTGAACAAATGGCGAAGTATAGCGGGCTTAAACCGCTGTGCAGTAAGTAGGCGGAGCGCATAATATCCTTTGGTAGGGTTAGTGAGAAAAGCCCCGCGCTGCATTATATTATTGGAAACAGCAGCGCGGATTTCTCTTTCTAAAGCAAAACCTATACCAAATTACAATTTATTGATTTTAATTATAAAAATAACAAACTGCCTTATTTTTGCAGCATTTTGTCACAGCGGTTTGAAACTTTTAACTTGGGCTGTCACATCCTTATAAAACAGGTATTTGCTCGGTTTCTGCCACTTCACGCGCCGCCGCAAGCAGAGCAAGCCGTGCAATCACGCCATAAGCATAAAAACGATTGGGGCAGGCATCAGCATCTTGCTTTTTATCAGGCATACAACAGGGTTCGGGAAATGCCAAGGGTTCAAAGTGCATACCAGGTGCGTTTAAATTCTCGTTCACGCCCCTGTCGGTATGCACACGGTAAAAACCGCCCACCACGAAACGATCCATCATATACACCACGGGTTCTGCCACTGAGTTTTTTTCACCCCAAGTTTCAAAGGTGTAAACCCCTTCCTGAATAATCGCTTTGGTGATTTTTTGCCCTTCTTTGGTTGCTGCCATGCGGGTGCGTTGTTTGCGGTTAAGGCTTTGAATTTCTTCAGGACTGTGCACCGTCATCACACCCATGCCATAGCTGCCCGCATCGGCTTTGACAATCACAAAGGGGCGATGCTTAATTTCATATTCATCATATTTGCGTTGGATGGCTGCCAAGAGCATTTCCACTTGTGCGGCGAGACAGGCTTCGCCTTCTTTCTTCATGAAATCCACTTCATGGCAATAGCTGAACAAAGGGTCAATGAACCACGGATCAAGCGAGATTAGCTGTGCAAATTCCTGAGCAACTTGTTTATAATGGGTGAAATGTTCTGATTTGAGACGGTTCGACCAGCCTAAGCTCAAGGGGGGAATGACTTTCTGCGAGAGATTTTCTAAAATCGCAGGTCGCCCCGACGAGAGATCATTGTTCAATAACACCACGCAAGGATCAAAATCCTGTAGTTTGACGCGGTCGCCTTCACGTATCACAGGTTCTAAATATAAGGACTTTCCTGAAGCTAAATTCACCGTTTGTGGCGCATGTAAATCGGGTAGCAGCGAACCTAAGCGTACGCTGTAGCCTGCATTGTCCAAAACATCGCGCAGTGTGGCAACACTTTCGAGGTAATATTGATTGCGTGTATGGTTTTCAGGAATTAATAAGATTTGGGTAGCAGTGCTACATAGCCGTGATAAGGCAGATTGCACCGCGTAAATACAAATGGGCAATGAGCTGGTGTTTAGATTATTAAAGCCTGCGGGAAATAAGTTGGTATCCACGGGCGCAATTTTAAAGCCTGCATTGCGCAAATCGACAGAAGCATAAAAAGGCGCGGGCGTTTGTAACCATTGCTGACGCAACCAGTGTTCAATACTGGATTGGTGCGCTAACAGATGCGCTTCTAAACGTTTCAACGAGCCACAAGAAGCCTCGGGAGGAATCAAATTGGGAAGTGCGGATAAAACTGTCGCTTCAGAAGCGTGTATCATCATACGATGCCTTTTGGAAAGCCAAAAATAGGATATTTGAAAAGGAAAGCGGGGCGTGCGGCGGCTGTCGCCAACTCTACAATCACGGTTTTCTTATTTTGGGTATGGTTTCAGGGAAGACTAGGATGCAGATTTGACATGATTAAAAACAGACGGCTAATTCTCACAGATCATTCATAAAATAATAATATTGTCATTAAATTGTATTATAACTAACTGTTCGCCAATGAGTAATAGTCCTTTATCGCTTTGATGCTTTAAAAAATTATTAGGAAGCGTAAGGGGCATCGTATGCCTTAGTTCAAAAATAAATAGCCTACAATAGTCACTTTCTAATTTCCCTTTAAACTAAATTTCGGAATTGAAGCGAATATTTTAAAAATAGCCGACTTAGCATGACCCGTAATGCCCAATTTTACTGTAATCTAGCATAGAAAATAGTGTCTTATATTAGCTTTTTATCTATAATATCTAAGGTGAAACATGCAGTACGCCGTGTAAGCTGATAGTTAAAAAGCATTCTTTGCAACACACAGAACTTTTTAAAATTGATATGCACATCGTTTAAATCGCCT
>JBDKHS010000351.1:0-3398 GCA_039797505.1 Pseudomonadota bacterium
CGTTGGAAAAAATTGGAGGCAGTGCGCTAGTGAAACGTCACTCAGGTTTTACCTTGTTAGAAGTCTTGCTCGCGTTGGGGCTGTCTTCGTTGGTGATGTTTGTGTTGTCGATGGGCATGTATATCGCGGTGCGCGAGTGGGAAAGTTCAGGCAATCGTTTGGAAACCCGTTTAGACAGTGCTTTGCAATTGCTGCAAATTGAACGGGCATTGGCGGGGGCTTTTAATCACACTTATTTAAATCGCACTGAAAATAAACGTTATGTATTTTTCATGGGCGATGAAAATAAATTGATTTGGGTTTCTACGGTGTCGCCGGGTCATCAAGGCGGTTTGGCTGCGTGGCAGCTCAGTCCTGATAAGGATAATAAAGACGGTTTGGAAATTCGGGTTGTGCCTGCATTTGCAGGAGACCCGCGCCCGAATTTAGACAAAGCAACACCGATTAAAGCATTTACAGGCTATAAACCGACATTTGAATATTTATATGTCGATCCGACAATAAAAGTAGACACCAAATGGCATAAAGAATGGCTGGGGGAAAAACGCTTAGGGCTGCCCAATGCAGTGCGCCTGCGTTTGGAAAAGGACAATGATTCTCCTGAAAATATGTTGGAAATCATTGCGATGATTCCTGCATTTGAACAAGAAACGGTGCAACGGCTCAAACCCTAATCCGCTACGCATTCAAAGTTCCAAAGCTTGGAAAGTTTGCTGCAAAACGACTTATCCATTCTAAAGCCGCTTCTTCCACATTAATAAAACGTCCATGTTTGGCAAGGTCTTGACGATACAGCTCAATTTGACAGACTTGTTCAACCATGCGGGCTTTAAAAATATCATTTTTCTCTACAAACTCCACCCCCACTTCATAATGGTTTGCCTGTTTCCGACACCACACCACCCGCACTGCGGATTCAAACGGCGGGCTGACCAAGGGAACGCGTAATTGTAATAAAGTCCCTTGTTCCCAAAAGCGATTGGAACGGAATGCCAAACCGCCAAGACTCACATTTTCAGAGCGTTTATAAGCTTTGGGTTCATCTTCGGATTCCCAGACTTCGATGGGAATTTCGGTGGGGTGTCTGAAAAATTTACGGTCGTTTACCATAAAAATTTCCTCTTCAGCGTACTGATACATTTTTTTGTCCTATTCATACTCTAGTACATAATTGTACGAATCACTAAAGCAGTGTAAAAATAATATGCATTAGGTTTAGGAGTTACGCAGTTGAATCCATAACTTTTTGATTTTACTAGAAACGGCATTGTGCGGCGCATAATACTAACTTATTGTAAATAAAAGAATTAGTGTTTCAACTGCGTAACTCCTAAGATACTGAGTTCGGGATAAGAACCGTTTTTAGGAAATGACAAATTGCCTTCTCTCATTCCGAATTGGGCATAAAATAAACCCGCTGTTAATTATCGCCTTTACCGCATTTCAGGAGTTTTTCATGCTGCACAAATGCTATAAACTCAGTGTGCTATTCGTATTGCTCACAGGCTGTACCAGCCAAGCTTGGTATGAAGGCGCACAACAGCACCATAAATTAGAGTGTTTAAACAATCCCACAACCCGCATGGAAACTTGTCAACAAACGGGGCAGCGTTACGATACTTACAAACGTGAAGTTGAAAATGTTCGTTAAATTTTCCAGCATCTTCTCGAGTTAAATTATGGCAACCGCCCTGCTTTGGTTACGGCGTGATTTACGTCTGGCTGACAATCCCGCCTTAGTGGCTGCAATTCAACAAGGCTATGACATTATTCCTGTGTACCTTCACGCCCCCAACGAGGAAGGGCGCTGGCAAATGGGCGCGGCAAGCCGTTGCTGGCTGCATCACAGTCTGCTCGCCTTGCAGCAGCAATTACACACGCGCCACAGTCAACTTTTTTGTGTGCGCAGTGAAAATAGCTTGCACAGCTTGCAGCAATTGATTCAGGAAACTCAAGCCAGCGCAGTGTTTTGGAATCGTTTATACGAACCCGCGCTGATTGCCCGTGACACCGCAATTAAACAGCAGCTACGCGAGCAAGGCATTCATACCGAAAGTTATAACAGCGCGTTGTTAAACGAGCCGTGGCAGGTGCAAAACAAGAGTAAACAGCCCTATAAAGTGTTTACTCCGTATTGGAAAACCTGTTTAAACCTACCCATTGCCGCGCCGCTGCCCGCGCCAGAACAAATTCCTTTGCCAAAAGATTTGCCACTGCGCACGCTGACAATAGCAGAATTGAATTTATTGCCGCGTGTGCATTGGGACAAAGGTTTTTATCCCGCTTGGGAGATTGGGGAAGTGGCGGCACAACGTCAATTACAGGCTTTTGGTTCGCGTGTGATTGAATATGCCACCCAACGCGATTTTCCAGCCACCACGGGCGTGTCGCGCCTGTCGCCATATTTGCATTTTGGTGAACTTTCTCCGCAACAAGTGCACGCCGTTGTGCAAAATTTTGCACCCCAAGCTGCGCATAATGTGCTCAGTTATCAGCGTCAATTATACTGGCGCGAATTTGCCTATCACTTGCTCTATCATTTTCCTGAAACGCCGCAACAAGCATTAGATGTGAAATTTGAACGCTTTCCGTGGCAGGAAAATCCAAAAATTTTGCAGGCATGGCAGCAGGGTGAAACGGGCGTTCCGATTATTGATGCAGGAATGCGGGAATTATGGCAAACGGGTTGGATGCACAATCGCGTGCGGATGCTGGTGGCTTCGTGGCTGACCAAAAATGCCTTGATTTCTTGGCAGACGGGGGCGGGTTGGTTTTGGGAAACTTTATTGGATGCCGACTTAGCGAATAATACGCTGGGCTGGCAATGGGTGGCGGGATGTGGGGCGGATGCTGCGCCGTATTACCGTTTGTTCAATCCCATGTTACAAAGCAGTAAATTTGATGAAGCGGGCGCGTATATTCGACACTGGCTGCCTGAATTGAAAAACTTGGATAAACATAGCATTCATGCGCCGTGGACAGCCGCTTATCCGCCCCATAATTATCCTGCCCCTGTTTTAGATTTTCAGCAAAGTCGTGAACGGGCATTGGCGGCATATCAGCAATTGAAGGGGATAAATTCTCTTTAATTGCAAGTCTGAAGCTTAATTCACTGCGCCCCCAACCCCCTAAAGGGGCTAAAGATAAGATATAAACTGCTTAAAGAAGCCCCTAAATCCCCTAAAGGGGACTTTAAACAAAGACTTATTTATTTCTCGTCCCCACGCTCCAGCGTGGGAATGCCTACTTCGTCGCTCCAGCGGCGAGGGTTTTGCGGGCTTGTTTTAAATAAAAGGCATTTATATTTAAGTCGTTAAATAATTTTAATGATTTGGCATACAAGAATAAACGCGCTGCTGGAGCGACGTTATAGGCATTCCCACGCTGGAGCGTGGGAA
>JBDKHS010000352.1:0-8784 GCA_039797505.1 Pseudomonadota bacterium
CTGCCGCGCCGTGCATAAATTTGCGGTTGATGCGTGTGCCCGTGAAAACAAACAGGAATATTTTTGCGCTCCAACACGTCTAAATTGTCGTGATAGGTCATTTCATAAACATAAGCATTGAAAAAAGTGGGGTCTATTGGTGCACCATGTAATGCCATCCAAGCGTCTTCATGCAGCACCGAGGGCAAATCTTCCAGCCATTTTTTTTCAACCGCACTGACCCGTGATGAACACCAATCTAACACCCATGCGGCGGTTTTAGAAAAACCTTTTTTGAAATTACCCGTGGCTAAACCCTGATCATGATTGCCCTTCACGACGAGAAATTGTGAATTCTGAATGCGAGCAATACATTCGCTGGGATAAGGTCCATAACCCACAATATCCCCTAACAATACCCCACGTTTTATCCCCTGCTGATTTAAATACGCAAGTACCGCATCCAGCGCAGGCAAGTTTGCATGAATATCCCCAATCAAAGCAATGTAACGGCTGTGATGCAGCTTGTTTAAATGTTTGGGCGCGGCTTGGTGGTAAAGTGCATCGATAAATTGATGCACCAATTGACGCAAGCGTTCATTAGGCATGAATAAATCTTTCAATTGTTCTGCCAACACCCGCAGCACTTCAGGATCATGAAAATATTCTAGAATAATGCCCCGTATATTTTGCGAGAGTTGCACCGCAATTTCGGGGGTGAGCCACGTCAAAGAACGAATATACACCCCAAGCATTTGCGCACAGGAAATAAAACGATCCCAGCTATAAATATCGTCATCTAAGTAATAAAGCTCGCCTTGAGCATCCACCCCAAAATTTGATAAACCCTCGTCTAAACGAATATCTAATTGTTTGGCAACCCGAAAATAATGCTCAAATATTTTACTCAGGTAATTTAAACGCTGTTCAAGACTTACCGCCGTTTTATTAAATAATTCATGTAATGGTTTAATTCTGGGGCAAATATTTCCAATAATACAAGGGGTATCATCATCAATTTCTGCAATGAACCATGTCTTCTGAGGATGGTGTACTAAATAGGCTTTTTCTTTATCTAAAGCTTGAATTGCCCAGCGTTTTGCCGAACGGTTGTCTAAACGAATTTCGCTGCGAATTTTCAAAACACTTTCAGGATTGATATAAATCTTTGTGCCTGGTCTGCCCGTGAAAGTTTCGCCATAAAGCAGTGCCGTTTCTTGAGTGTTCAATAAATCCAAAATGTAGGCTTCGGTATAAATCGGCGTGTTTGCGACAGAACCAATCACTGTAATTTTATAGTTCATCTCAGCTCCAAGGGTGAGAATTAGTAAGGTCGATTTAGACTGCTCATGCGAGTGCTACCGATTTCTAAACCGTGAGTTATCTGATTTTATCAGCAGAAAATATGTTGTTTATGTAGGGTGTCAGTCATGGCTTAAGCATTTCCCTGCATAAATCCTGCCTATTTCGTGTTTCCCCGATCATAAACTATTGGGGAAACACGATCAAAGCCATCACTTACACAGGGGCAGAAACTTTGGGCAGATTTAACAGCGCGGCATCTAAAGCTTCTTTGGGATAGGCAAAATCTTCCAGATCGCCACTGAAATATTTGTCATAAGAAGCCATATCAAAATGCCCATGTCCAGACAAAGTAAATAATAAGGTTTTTGCCTCACCACTTTCCTTGCAACGCAAAGCTTCATCAATAGTAGCGCGAATTGCGTGATTTGATTCAGGCGCGGGAATAATGCCTTGTGCTTTGGCAAACAGGACACCTGCTTCAAAGGTCGCAATTTGCGGCACTGAGACCGCTTCGAGCAATCCTTCATGATACAGTTGTGAAACCAGTGCCGAATCCCCGTGATAGCGTAAGCCCCCTGCATGAATCCCAGGCGGCATGAAATCATGCCCCAAGGTATACATTTTCATTAAAGGGGTTAAGCCTGCGGTGTCACCATAATCATAGGCATAGTGTCCACGGGTTAAAGTGGGGCAAGAATCGGGTTCGACCGCCACCAGTCGCACCTGTTTGCCTGCGGCTTTGTCTGCCAAGAATGGAAACATCATCCCACCCACATTAGAACCGCCACCACAGGGGGCGAAAATCATGTCGGGATAATCGCCGACTTGTTCCAATTGTTTGCGGGTTTCAAGACCAATCACGGTTTGATGTAATAATACATGGTTTAACACTGAACCTAAGGCATAATTGGTATCAGCGCGTGAGGCGGCTTCTTCCACCGCTTCAGAAATCGCAATCCCTAAAGAACCATGGCTGTCTGGATGTGCGGCTAAAATCTCCCGTCCTGATGCGGTTAAAGGGCTGGGGCTGGGAATGACTTCTGCGCCCCAAGTTTGCATCATCGAACGGCGAAAAGGTTTTTGGTCATAACTGACTTTGACCATATAAACCCGCACTTCTAAACCAAACATGCTGCCTGCCAACGCAATCGAAGAACCCCACTGCCCCGCGCCTGTTTCCGTGGTCAGGCGACGAATTCCAGCCGCTTTGTTGTAATAGGCTTGTGCCACTGCGGAATTGGGTTTATGCGAACCTGCGGGACTAACCCCTTCATACTTATAATAAATTTTGGCAGGCGTACCCAGCATTTGTTCCAAACGATGCGCCCGAAACAGCGGCGCAGGTCGCCACAAACGATAAATTTCACGCACTTCTTCGGGAATTGGAATCCAGCGTTGTTGCGACATTTCTTGTTCGATAATCGCAGGTGGAAAAATCGCGCCCATCATTTCAGGCGTGATTAATTCTCCATTGGGTGCGAGATAAGGCGCGGGTGGATTCGGCATGTCTGCCACTACATTGTACCAATGCGTGGGAATTTCAGATTCTGCTAACAGAATTTTAGTCGTGTGCATATTTTTTCCTTATAATGAGATATATTTTCATCGAGATTTATCAGTATTCGCACTGTTTGCAAGCAGCACAGCGTTGATGCTGTCCTCATTTCAACAATTGGGTTGTAATAAAAAGTTAA
Organism: Pseudomonadota bacterium; assembly: GCA_039797505.1. Taxonomy (GTDB): domain Bacteria; phylum Pseudomonadota; class Gammaproteobacteria; order Beggiatoales; family Beggiatoaceae; genus JAQTYU01. The sequence goes on from JBDKHS010000352.1 coordinate 2,979, forward strand.
GTCAGACTGGATAAAATTTAGCCTCAGTCCTTGCTAAAAGCGGTGACAGACTAAAAATAATTGTCTATTTGGCATTCCCGAAAATTAAAATGATATTGCTCCCTTGATGCTCAAGGTAAGGACGCAGCCGTGCTTGATGCCTTGTCTAGTATAAAACGCTAAGGTACTGCAAAGAAGTCATTAATGTCGATAATGAGTGCAAGCAAGTCGTTTGTAATACATTCTAGGCATGTTTAATGCTGTCGCTTCCATTATCCAGAGCGAGGCTATTATCCAAAAACGAATAATCTACACGATGCTTAATAAACCTCAGCCCCCACTGTTATGTATTATCAAAAAGGATTTTTTATGAAAAAGATAATCAGTCTTGCCGTGGCAAGTGTGTTACTGACACCCACGTTGGTGATGTCTACCGAACCGCCTGTTAAAAAGGGAAGCAAAGAAGCCGCTCCCGTAAAGAGAGATTCTCCTGTTGTAGGCTTCACCCTGCAACACAAAATCAATGATAATCCAGCCACTCCCGAGCAAACGCTTGAAGCCTCGCCCTTGGCTCTGTTTGATGCCCTAAAGAAAGACGTGGTTGCACAACTAGAAAAGGGCAATACGCCCTTGAGCATTATTAGCACTGTGCACACACTGTTGTCTGAAGATGCCAAGCAAACGCTGGGCACTTTGCCTGATATTACCCTCACCACCAAGGTCGGTAACGATGGTAAAGGCACGGGAACGTTAGACATGCCCCCATTTCAGCGCGATATTCCTCTGAAAAAATCACAACAGGGCAAAATTGATTGGAAAGGCATCACGGGCAAGATGGACTTCGTGAACAAATTTGAAAGCCCGAAAATCGATTTGGTTATCGGTGGCGCGACTGTGAGTGAAGGCGGTGAGTTGCCTCTGTTCTTTATGGACAAAACCACTTATACAGGCAGTTTTGACGCAGATTTAATGCCTCTAACTGCTGAATTTAACATGCCTAACTTGAGTTTTGGAGACAAAGTTAATCGTGTTGAAGTGCAAAGTGTGGCGGCACGCGGCAAAACGCGCAAAGCGAAAAATGGTTTAGACCTTGCGGAAGGCACGTTTAACATTGCCTCATTCAAAGTCAATGATGCCAAGAAAGACATGGCAATCACCATGAATGATATAAAGTTTGGGGTGATCAGTGACGAAAAAGCCGACAACAACATTACTGTGGCTTTGCAATCACAAATTGGCAAATTATTGACCAATATGGTGACTCCTAATGAAGTCACTAACTTCAGTTATAACAGCGTGTTGGAGTTCAGACGTTTGAACGGGGCTGCTTTGTTAGAATTGCAAAACAAGACTCGTGAATTACGCCAACAACAAGGCTCGATGACACCTGACATGATGCAAATGGCATTAGCAGGCAAATTAATGGAAGTCTTGCCTAAACTCATCGCTAACTCGCCTGAAATTGCCTTGAGTCAATTGATGGTGCGTACACAAGATGGCAGTTTAGAAGGGAATTTACGGATTTCGTTGGATGGAAAAAAACCATTTTCTTTCAACAAGATGGATGAAATGATCGCAGCTTTAACCGCAGATGCTAATTTCACCATCACCAAGACGTTAATTAACAAGTTATTGGAAAGCCAAGCGCAGAAATCACTGGGGCGTGTCGAGAAAGATGCTAAAAAGCCCACTGAAGATGTCAATGCACAGGCCAAGGCTGCAACCCAACAACAATTGAAGTCTCTGGTTGATCAAAAATATTTGGTTGATGCAGGAGACAGCTATAAATTTAGCTTAGTTTTTGATGGCAGTAAATTGTTGATCAACAACAAGGATATTCCTTTACCTTTTGCTAAGAAACCTGCACCGATACCTTCTATGAAGGAGTCTATCAAGGAGTCTGCACCGACGGCAAAACCTTAAGTGTATCAGCACATCCAAGAGGGGCGTGATTCACGCTCCTTAGGATGTTGGCTTATTTGCAAGAAGAAGGCACTAATTTATCAGGAATAGGATTGCCAGAACCCACCGTGGTGCAAACCCAGTCGCGTGTTTCAGGATAATAAACGATACGGATATTTTTGCCGCCCAAATCTGCCCCTGAAGTCTTCTTCATGGTCGCTTCTACATAGGTATTGGGCTTGCCAGAAACCACAATGCTGGTATACGTCCCTGTAGCCTTGCCTCCAATTTCATCAACACTAGGCCAAGTTCCCCAAGTCATATAATAATCCATCATGGGATTCTTTAAACCCGCCAGCAAGCTCACTGCATCCATCACTTTTGCGCGTGAAGTGTAGTCCGTGTAGGCAGGAATCACAACGACAGCCAAAACCCCAATAACAGCAACCACCATCATCAATTCTACGAAGTTAAAGCCACGTTGTTTTTTATAGCGATAAACGGTTCTCATTTTTGCAACTCCTCTGTTGTCATGTGCCTACTCTCTCGAAAAGTGCTTAGCATTAATTAAACCAGTTTTAGTAGGTTTAATTAAAAATTATTTCTTGAATAAATTCAAGTGATTATTTTTATATTTATTTTATAACCACCTATTATACACAAGATAATGTGTTGAAACTCAACAACTGCTTGTTGATTTCAACAACTTTACTAGGGTTTGTCCTTGAGATTGAGGCGGTACATCCGATAACGCAGCTTGCTCAAACTGATGCCCAATAATTTCGCAGCATGGGTTTTATTCCATTCCATACGGGTGAGTGCCTCTAAAATGGTCGCCTTCTCAATACCTTCTAAACGAGGGTCTAGGCGATTTTCCATAGGCTCGGCAATATGGTGGCGGTTCGGCAGTTGCAAATCTTCAACTTGAATTAAGCTTTGTTCACACAAGGTGGCGGCACGCTCCAAAATATTTTCCAGTTCACGCACGTTGCCTGGGAAATTGTATTGCAGCAATGCGTCCATTGCGCTGTCGGAAATTTGTAGCGGCACTCTGTCATCAAAATGATAACGCGGGTTAGAAGTCAGCGTGTCTAAAATTTTGTAGGCTAATTCAGCAATGTCTTCAGAATGTTCACGCAATGCTGGAATGCACAACTCAATCACGTTAATCCGATAAAACAAATCTTCTCGAAACTTGCCCTCACGCACCAACGATCCTAAATCGCGGTGGCTGGCACTTAAGATACGCACATCTACAGGAATTTCTTGATGACTGCCGAGAGGACGAATTTGATTTTCTTGAATGGCGCGCAGTAGTTTGACTTGCATGTGCAGCGGTAATTCTGCAACTTCGTCTAAAAACAGTGTGCCTTTGTGGGCAATTTGGAATAAGCCTTGTTTATCGTACAATGCGCCTGTGAACGCGCCTTTTTTGTAACCGAAAAACTCACTTTCCATTAAATCATTGGGAATCGCGCCACAGTTGACGGGGACAAAATCTTGCTCATGACGTGGGCTTAAATCGTGAATAATGCGTGCAATCACTTCTTTGCCCGATCCCGATTCTCCACGAATATAAATAGGGGCTTGCCCTCGGGCGATTTTTTTTACTTTTTCTTTGACTGCGTCAATCGGGGCAGACTTACCCACAAAACGATCTAAAATTTGTGTGGCACGGTTGGAATATACATTGAGATTTTTTTCTTCCTTGGCTTTTAAGGCATTACGAACCAAGGTGCGTAATTTTACCAAATCAATTGGTTTATTAAGAAAGTCCGATGCCCCCGCCTGCACTGCCTGCGCATTTAAGTGATTGCCATAGGCGGTGACCACGGCTATATGCGTTTGCGGCGAGATTTGCTGTATCGCTTTGACAAAATCAAGACCATTTCCATCGGGCAGTCGAATATCGACAAGGCAAAAATCAATACCCGTGCCGTGCTGATTTAGAATTTCATACGCTTCTTCTAAATTTTTGGCAGTCAGACATTCAATGTCCAGCGGCAACAAACTGCGCAGGGCTAATTCCCGCAAATCCGCTTCATCATCTACAATTAGGCAACGAGGTTTTATCATAGTTTAACTTTCAACAATAGCGCGACTGAAATGAATCCGAAAGCAGCAACCCTGCTCAGTATTTTCCACCAGTTGTAAAAAGGCACGATTTGCATCGCATAATTCGCGGGCAACGTATAAACCCAAACCTGTGCCACTGTCTTCGGTGGTGAAAAAAGGCTCGAAAATCTGTTTTGCAGTTTCGTGGCTCATGCCTTTTCCAAAATCTTTAATATCTAAAAACGGTAAGTTGACGGCTTGATTAACGCCCACCGTGAGCGCAAGCATCGGCTCGGTTTTGCTATAGCGTAGCCCATTTTCGCACAAGTTATTGACCACTTGAAATAATTGTACTTTATCAAAACAGACCACGATTTCAGCTTGTTGCACATTAAGCTCAATGGCACTGGCGGGCAAATGTTGGTGCATGCGTAATTCTTCGATAAATTCTGTAATCCACGGATGCAAATCAAATGATAAAACATGCGGTTGTCCGCGCCGACTGATTTGTAACACATTTTCAATAATGGTATTAACGCGCTTGGTGTTGTTTAAAATCATTTGTACCAAGGGATAATTCTGGTTTTCAGGTGGAATATCTTCATTTAATAACTGTCCTGCTTGACTAATAGCGGACAGCGGATTGCGAATTTCATGGGCAATGCTGCCTGTGAGCCGTGCCAAAGAGGAGAGCTTTAATTGTGCGGCTTGTTGATTCACCACGGTGGCATCTTCGAGCACGATTAACACATTGGATTCGCCACCACGATCTAATTCAGTGAAGGTGGTGATAATACTGACACCGCCTTGGGTGGGGCGAAACATACGTGAGAATGCCAGTTTTTGCTGTTGCCAATGTTCTAATTGTTGAGCAAGCTCAGGCGTGACCGCGCTTAAAGTGCGCCCATTTGCAGGTTCATGCAAGCCCAATAAACGACGGGCGGCTTCATTAAACAGGCGTACCCTGCCCCCAAGATCGACGACTACAATGCCTGATTGAATATTTTGCACAATTTGTGCGTTTAATTGGGCGAGATATTGCAGATGTAAACCGCGTTGTTTAGCAAGCGCTTCGCTGGTGTGAATACGTTTGGCGAGCATTTGCCCCAGAAAGGCGGTGGCAAAAAAGCTGACTCCCAACATGCTGGCATGAATATAACTATTTTGAATTGTTGTGCCTTGAGAGATGTGCATTCCATAAATCACAACAAATGTTGCCTGCACTAAGACGCTAATTGTGGCAACAGCGGCAAAGAAAAAAGTCAGCAAGCCTTCGGTGAGCAAACTCACGCCTGCAATGCTAATGATTAATAAAACACCCAGACCGCTATTTAAACCGCCGCTGGCATACATCATCAGAGTAATAGCGGCAATATCGAATAAAAATTGTGCGAAAATCTGCCATGCAAACGGTGGACTGCGACGTTTGATGAGAATGTGTGAAATCAGTCCAAACAGTAAATAAGCCCGATCAACCCATAAGAATAAGGATTGATTCTCTTTTGCGATAAAATCAGGGGCAATACCCAGGCCGACTAGAATGAGGAAACTCAGTGCAATCGTGATTCTATAAAAATTAAAGAGATAGAGGGGTTTCCAGTCTGAAATATTAGCGGGTTGCGTATTCAGTTGAGATGCGTTAAGCATTGTATGAGCCATGAACATCTGCCGTATTGGAGAGGAAAAGGGCTAATTATACCCTGCCAGAACACACCCACAAGTTTTTAACATTGAATAATGCCTAGCCTCGTAGGTTGGGCTGCCAACGGCAACCCAACTGAACTGCTTTATTTTCGTTGGGTTAGCCTAGGCTAACCTACTTTAATTTATGCTTATTTGCACCCACATAAACATTAACTTATTGAGTATT